>JAYVCG010000101.1:0-29144 GCA_043750075.1 Acetobacteraceae bacterium
CGGCGAAGTTTCGCGGGGTATCGTGGAGATGATGGTAAAGCCGCAAGGACAGGTCAACCATCTCAACGGTTTTGGAAACGACTTTGGCGCGGCGGCGGACGCGGGCCAGGAAATGGCGGATATTGCTGTTGTCCTGCTCGATGGAGAAGGTCAGATCCTTGCCCGTGAAGTACTGGGCCCCGGGGATGAGCCGGTGGAACCCCTCCCAATCGTCAGTGATGAAGGTCTTGCCCTCGACCCCGGTCTTGCCGGGGAGCCGCTGACAGGTTTCGTCATCACGGCCACCACACACCCAGGCGAGGGTTCGGCGAGCGACAGGGTCATACGCCCGCCAAATCCAGAGTGTTCGAGTTTTTTTTCGAGAACATGCCACATTTCATCGAGCGTGACGATGACCGTCCCGGCCGTCACGGAAGGTTCGGGAAGACGATGCGCCGCGTCGCGGACCCAGTTGAGCACCGTGACGTCACTGATGCTGAGAATGCGGGCGATGCCGCAAAAGCTCATGTTGCCCCTAGCGTACAGCATCAGCGCCAGCGCCTTCATCTCCGGCGGCTTGCCTTTTGGCGGCGTCATCGTGAAATTGCGGCCGCATTTCTCGCAACGGTAGCGTTGCATGCCTCGCACGATGCCATTCTTCACGTGAGCCGCCGCCTGGCAATGCTTGCAAATGATCCCGCTCATGGCTTCCACCTCTTTATCGACGGTCAGCCATCACCTTATACACCCTTGATCTTTCTGTCTATCCTAAGTGAGGACTCTCCTTAGTATCTGGACCAGCAGAGACTCGACCGCGTGCAACCGGCTGCTGCCCACGTCCTCGATCTCTTCAGCGATGTTGGGCCAGTCCAGTTCGGCGTCGTTGATAAGTTCGCCCGCGGCCCGGCGGCGTAGCAGCGCTGCCTGATGTTCGGACCAGATCAGGATATCGGAGTCGTATTCGCTCATGCGGTTCTCCGGCATGGCTTCGCCACATGCATGGCCATGTGCTCTTTTCTCACTTTAAACGGCTTTGGTGAAGGATGCCCGATTTTTCCACTCCACGCCACGGAGGGGCACTTTGATCATGCCGTCCACGGGGGGCGCCTCACCACGAGGTTTAACGGATCGGGGACAAATGACGCGTTTCCTTCCCTCTCCCCCTGCCCTTTCCCACTCCGCGCCAAGATTGCCAGAACCTCTTCCCCGGCTCACCATTGCCTCATCGGAAGGGAGAAAAAGGCATGCTGATCATCGACGCGCAGGTCCACATCTGGGGCAGCGGCAAGCCCAGTGCGCATCATCGCCAGACATCGCTCTACACGGCCGAGGAACTGATCAGGGAAATGGATTCGGCCGGGGTGAACGGTGCCGTGCTGCATCCGCCAAGCTGGGATCCAGGCTCGAACGAAATGGCGATTGAGGCGGCGAAGAAGTATCCGGACAAATTTTGTTCGTTGGGATGGTTCCCGCTGAACGATCCCTCGCAGCGCAAGCGGATCGAAACGTGGAAGCAACAGGCCGGTATGATGGGCCTGCGCTGGTCTTTGACCCGCGACGGCCAGGAGACCTGGCACGAGGACGGCACGATGGACTGGCTGTGGCCCGCGGCGGAGAAAGCGGGCACGCCGGTCGCGACCATGGCGTGGCGGTTCCTGCCGCTGTTCGGCCGGATCGCTGAACGCCACCCGCATCTGAAGTTGATCATCGACCATCTGGGCGTGGTGCGCTCGGGCAAGGACGATGTGGCGTTCGGGGAACTGGAACCGCTGCTGGCGCTGGCGAAATATCCCAATGTCGCGGTGAAGGCGACCGGCGCGCCCAGTCATTCCAGCGCGCCCTACCCATTCCGGAACATCCATGACGGGCTGGAACGGATTTACGACGCGTTCGGACCGGATCGTTTCTTCTGGGGCACCGACATCACGCGGATGCCGTGCAGCTACCGCCAGTGCGTGACGATGTTCACCGAGAAACTGCCCTGGCTCAAAGGCCCCGATCTTGAAAAAGTCATGGGACTGGGCGTGATCAAATGGCTCGACTGGAAGCGTCCGGCCTGAGCGGTCACGGCGGCGGTAGTGTCGCCTGAAACGATGGCGATGCCGCGATCGCGGCGTACCAGGCGGACAGGGCGGGACGGTTCTCGCGCCATTTCCAGACGGCATGACGCAACTCGACCCAGCCCAGGGTGCAGCCAAGCACGATGCGGGCGGCGTTCATGCGCGGCCCCGCGTAGGCGCCGTTGGCGATGGCGTGCTCCAGCGCGTCGGCGGTCCGGTTCGCGCGGATTGTCTCCAGGTCGAGTACCGCCCGCGCGCGTTCGTTTTCCGGGTTACGCAACATGCGCGCCCAGGTGACGATGCCTTCGAGGAAACCAACGGCGATTCCCATTTCGGAAAGAACGCGCCAGTGGTCTGACCCGTCCCGCGGCAGCAATCTGGCGCCGGTATGCATCGCGTCGATGTAGTGCAGGATCAGCAGGCTTTCCGTCAGGATCGTGCCGTCGTCGAGTTCCAGGGTTGGCACGCGCCCGACCGGATTATGCGGCAGCAGCGTCGAGGCCGGATCGCGCAACGTCACCTCCTGCTTCTGGACCCGCGCGTCGAGGCCGGTTTCCAGCAGGGCCACGCGAACGATGCGCGCGTAGGGCGAACCCGGAGAATAAAACAGCCGCATTGTCGTTTCCTCACCAGGCGGTTTTGTAATTCCTGAACGGCGTCGGGATTTTCCTGATGTCCTGTAACAGATCGGGCGGCATGCCGCCATCGTCCGATGTTGGGACTTTCGCGCGGTCGGTGTTCACCTCGCCCGTGCGCACGTTCACCGCGTCGCTGAGACCGCCGAAGCGTTCCTCGATCCGTTTCGTGATGTCCTTGTGCGGGCCGGCCGCGGCGAACAGATGCACGATGTCGTCGGGCACACGGCTCGCGAGTTCCGCCCATTTGCCTTGTTTCGACATCGCGTTGAGTTCGCGGCCCAGATCGCCGAGGCCGTGCAATTCGAGGACGCCCCAATAGCCGGGGGTGGTGCCGTAGAAAGCCACGCGGCCGCGGATCAGTTCGAAGGCCCTGGCTGTGGATTCCTCGTCGGGGCCGGTGGCGATGAAGCCGCCGCCGGTGATTTCGAAGTGTTCACGCGCGCGGCCGGTGCGCGCCATGCCTTGCTGGACGTGAGGGACGATGAACTCCGCCAGATAACGGCGCGTGCAGAAACCGTGCAACCGGACGCCATCCGCGACCTCACCAGCAAGCCGCAGGGCGTGAGGGCCGACCGCGGCCAGGGTGATGGGCACCATTTTGTGTCCCATGGACGGTGGCATGAAATAGGGTGGCATCAGGGTGAATTTATAATGCTGTCCCTCGAAGGCGAGTTTTTCGCCTTTTTCCCAGTCACCGGCCATGGAAGACGGGCTTGCGCTTCTCGGCGAAGGCCTTGACCGCCTCATGATGGTCCTCGGTCTGTGAGCAGCGGGCCTGATGGAACGCCTCCATGTCGAGCACCGTCTGAAAGTCACCCGTTTCGGCGGCGTGGAGATTGCGCTTGACGTAACCGACGGCGACCTGTGGCATGTCCGCGATCCGGCGTGCCATCGCCATGGTCGTGCTGAGCAGTTCGGCGTCATCGGCGACGCGGTTCACCAGCCCATGGGCCAGAGCCTCCTCGGCGCTGATCATGTCGCCCAACAGATAAAGCTCGCGTGCCTTGGCGGTGCCGACCAGACGGGTCATCGTCCAGGTACCGCCCCAGTCGCCTGACAGGCCGATCTTCAGGAACCCCGTGCCGAATCGGGCCAAGCGTCCGGCGACGCGCAGATCGGCCGCCATGGCCATGCTCAGGCCCGCGCCGACCGCGACGCCGTTCACCATGGCGATGACGGTTTTGGGCAAGGTCCGCATCAGTTTGGGAATGGTGTTGGAGAAGCGGATGCCGCGCGCGCGTGGCTCGAACCCGCCCGCCGCGCGCTCGCCCATGGATTTCACGTCGCCCCCGGCCGAGAAAGCGCGGCCCGCCCCCGTGATGACGATGCAGCCGATGGCACTGTCATGGCCCAGTCGTTCGAGGGCTTCGAGGAGGCCATGGCGCATGTCCATGGAAAGGGCGTTCAGACGCTCGGGGCGGTTCAAGGTCAGGGTGGCGATGCCGTCTTCTACTGTCTCGATCAGATCGGGCACGGAGTCCTCCGATGGGTTGGTTGCCGCGACGTTGGCTGCGACACTGACCTAAGACTGAGCCGGGGGAAACGCCATGAAGCTGACATTGGACGATACACTGCGCATCGGCATCCAGACCATCCACCGCCGCGGCGAGCCCGCGACCGGTCCCTGGCTGCCAACGATCGACGAACTCGTCTCGCTGGTGGAACTGGTTGATCGTTGCGGTTACGATTCACTCTGGGCGGGCGATCATATTTCCTTTCCGCTGCCGATCCTCGATCCGATGCTGCAACTCGCGCAGGCCGCCGTCGTCAGCCGCCGCCTGACCTTGGGCACGTCAGTGCTGTTGTTGCCGTTGCGGCATCCAACGCCGGTGGCGAAACAGGTTCTGACGCTGGATCACCTCACCGAGGGCCGCTTCATCCTGGGTGTTGGCGTCGGGGGAGAATTTCCCAGGGAATATGCCGCCTGCGACGTGCCGCACAACGAACGCGGCGCGCGTCTGACCGAGGGCGTGCAGGTGCTACGAAAATTCTTCAGTGGCGAACCGGTCAGTCACCAGGGACGCTTTTATGGTCCGTTCGAGGATGTGCCCATGCGCCCGCCGCCACGTCAGTCCGGTGGTCCGCCAATCTGGTTCGCTGGCCGGAAGGAGGCCGCTCTACGGCGCATCGGCCGGTTGGGTGATGGCTATCTGGCGTATGTGATCAGTCCGGACATGTATCGCGCGGCGCTGGAAACGATCTCGGCCGCGGCGGAGGAAGCCGGAAGAAAGGCGCCACCGTTTGGCACCGGGCATTTGTTGTTTACCCGGCTCGATACCACTTATGAGGCGGCACTCGACCACGCGACGGAAACCCTGAGTGTGCGTTACGCGATGGATTTTCGCAAAGCGGCCGCGCGGTATTGCGCGTTGGGAACACCGGAGCAAGTGGCGGAACGCATCCGCGCGTTTCATGCCGCCGGTGTCCGCCACATCGTTCTCGATCTCCTGGGCCCTTACGAGCAAAAGCACCGGCAGATCGAATGGTTCGCCCGTGACGCCCTCCCGTTGCTGCGCGACCTGATGGCGGGTTAGGTTGAGTCCACAGAAATCCTTGATGGGAGGAAACCGATGAAACTCGCGTTTTTCGACGACTTCAAACTGGGAGTCGTCAAGGGAGAGTCCATCGTCGATGTGTCGGTGGTGGTCCAGGATATCCCGCACTCGGGTCCAGGCGACCTGATGAGCGGGCTGATCGCGCGCTTTGACAGTTATCGCGGCAAGCTGGAAGCGGCCTCGGCGGGCGCCGGTGTGGCTCTGTCCGGTGTGCGGCTGCGGCCGCCATTGCCGAAGCCGGGCAACATCGTCTGCATGGCGGTGAACTACATGGAAGATGGGACTTTGGCGAAAGCAGCACCCATCAACGCGTTCCATAAAGCCCCGACCGCGATCATCGGTCCAGGCGACACGATGATCCTGCCGGACGTGCCCGCGACGATTTTCGAGGGTGAGGCGGAAATGGCCGTGGTCATCGGCAAACGCGCCACCAACGTACCGGCGGCCCAGGCGATGGAGTACATTTTTGGGTATATCAACTTCATTGATGGCTCCGCGCGCGGCCTGCCGCCGCCCGGCAATGTGTTCTTCCAGATGAAGTCACGTGATACGTTCGCGCCAATTGGCCCCTATCTGGTCACCAAGGACGAGATCGCGGACCCGCAGAAACTGCCCATCAAACTATGGGTGAACGGCGAAGTGAAGCAGAGCTTCAACACCGATGACATGGCGCACAACATCGCCCGTTGCATCGAGTGGGCAAGCTCCATCCACACCCTGGAACCCGGCGACATCCTGGCGACCGGCACCAATCACCGCGGCCTCTCCAGCTTCATGGATGGCGACGTGGTCGAACTGGAAACTCAGGGGCTTGGCAAGCTTCGTTTCAATATCAGGGATGAACTGAAACGCACGTGGCTGCGGGACACAAGGCTCGATCGTCAGCAGAAGGGCCAGGAAGGACCAACACCGCAGATTGCCGGCAAACACGCCAAGACCACCTGACGATGGCGGGCGCCTGGCTCGTGGTACGCGCCATCGTGGCCAATCCGGCCGATCGCGGGTCATTCGATGCATGGTACCACGCGGAACATCTGCCGGATGCCATGAAGGCTTTCTCCGCCCGTGCCGCGTGGCGCGGGTGGAGCAAGACCGATCCGTCCGTGCATTGCGCGTATTACAAGTTTGAATCGCTCGAGCGTCTGGACGCCATCCTGTCCGGACCGGCGATCAAAAGCCTGATCGAGGAATTCGACCGTTGCTGGCAAGACCGCGTGACACGTACGCGTGAGGTCATGACGATAGCTGATGAGATGCGGGAGACTGAAACATGACAATTCGTTTCGACAACAGGGTCGCGATCGTGACCGGATCAGGCGCCGGACTGGGCCGCTCGCACGCGATGTTGCTGGCGTCGCGCGGCGCCAAGATAGTGGTGAATGATCCGGGTGGATCGGTCGATGGCAGCGGCGGCGCCAACGCCGTGGCCGATAAGGTCGTGGCGGAAATCAAAGCCGCGGGCGGCGAGGCGGTCGCGAGTTACGCGTCGGTCGCGGATGAACAATCGGCGCAGAGCATCATCGACACAGCGATGAACACCTGGGGCCGGCTGGACATCCTGGTCAACAACGCCGGCATCCTGCGCGACAAAAGTTTCAACAATCTGGACATGGCGGACTACGAGTTCGTCAATCAGGTGCATCATCATGGCACCGTCTATTGCACGAAAGCCGCATGGCCGATCATGCGCAAGCAGCAGTACGGCCGCATTGTCGTCACGACATCGGGCTCCGGCACGGTCGGAAATTTTGGTCAGGCCAACTATGGCGCCGCGAAGATGGCGGTGAACGGCCTCATCAATGTGCTGCGTCATGAGGGTGCGAAATACAATATCCGGCTGAACGCGATTTCGCCTTCGGCCCTGACCCGGATGACAGAAGCCCTGCTGCCGCCTGATATCGGGCCATGGATGAAACCGGAACTGGTGTCGCCCGCGGTCGCGTGGCTGTGCAGCGAGGAATGCGATCAAAATGGGGAGATCATCGCCGCGACCGCTGGCGGTTACGCGCGTGTCCAATATTTTGTCACTGAAGGCGTTCAGTTCGATCCCGCCAAGCCGGTGACGATCGAAATGGTGCGGGATTCGATTGACAAAATCCGTGATCTGTCCACAGCGGTGCCTTACACGGGCATGATGGGTAACGTGGACAGGAAACTGCGGGAAATGGGCCGGATCAAATAGCTCAAACCTCCAGCCATTCCTGTCTGATATGGGCATTGGCCGCGAGGTCGTTGGGGGTTCCCTCAAAGACGATGCGGCCATGACCCATGACGTAAACGCGATGAGAAATCTTCAAGGCAATGGTGAGCTTTTGCTCGACCAGCAGGATCGCGATGCCTCGTTTGGCGATTTCTTCCAGCAGCAGCCCAACCTGCTCGACAAGCAGCGGCGCCAGGCCCTCGGTCGGTTCATCAATGAGGATCAGATCGGGATCGCCCATCAAGGTGCGGCACATGGTGAGCATCTGCTGTTCACCACCTGACAGAACCCCGGCGGCATTGTTCTGGCGATTCGCCAGATTGGGGAAAAGTCTAAATACATCGTCGAAGTTCCAGCGGCCAAACTTTCCGGCACGCTTCAGACCGAGTTCCAGATTTTGTCTTACCGTTAATGTGGGAAACACCTGCCGGTCTTCCGGAACATAACCAATGCCGGCGCGCGCGACCAGGTCGCTGCGCAGGCCGGAGATGGTTTTGCCCTTGTAGAGAATCGTGCCTTGCGGCGGCACCAGCCCCATGATCGCCTTACAGGTGGTCGAGCGGCCAACACCGTTGCGGCCCAGAAGGCTGACGATTTCGCCTTCGTTGACCTTCAGATTGACGCCATGGAGGATATGGCTCTGGCCATAATAGGCGTGGAGTTCCTGGACATCCAGCATCATCCTTCCACTTCTCCAAGATAGGCTTCCTGTACCGCGCGATTCGCCCGGACGGACTGGGGTGATCCGGACGCGACGACCTGCCCGTACACAAGCACGGTGATCGTGTTGGCGAGGTCGAAAACGACCTTCATGTCGTGCTCGACCATCAACAGGGTTTTTCCTTCCGTGACACGCCGGATCAGCGCGATGGCGTAATCGGTTTCGGTGTTGCTCATCCCGGCGGTTGGCTCGTCGAGCAAGATGACCGACGCCCCACCGGCGATGGTCATGCCAATTTCCAGCGCGCGTTGCTCGGCATAGGACAGCAACCCGGCGGGAGTGTCCCGTCTGGTGGCGAGGTTCAGATCCTCCAGGAGGAACTGGGTTTCCTCATTGAGACGCTTCTGGCGCCATAAGGGGCTCCAGAATGAGTATTTGTATCCCCTGCTCCATAACAAGGCGCAACGGACGTTCTCAAAAACAGACAGCTTCTGAAAGATTGATGTAATCTGGAAGCTACGCGACAAACCTATGCGGTTGATCTGGTGCGGTGCCAGCGTATCGATGCGCTGTCCATGCAAGGAGATCGAACCGGACGAGATCGGGAAACGCCCGCTGATCAGGTTGAACAGGGTCGTCTTGCCCGCGCCATTCGGTCCGATGATGCAATGCCGTTCACCGGTGACGATGTCGAGATCGACGCCCCGGATGATCTCGGTCGGGCCGAAGTTTTTCCGAACGTCGGATAGTTGGACAGCCGCCGCCACGCTCATGTTTCCCGCCGTTTCATGAGGTCCACTGTCAGGGTTTGCCAGATCCGTCCCACGCGTGCCGCCTCAAAGTGCAACCAAACGCCTCCGGCCAGGAACAACCCCGCGCAAATCAGCCAGGGCCTGGAGAAACTGACGTCGATGGCCGTGCCCATCAGGACAAGCTTCTTGCCCTGCGCGGCCCCGATGGTGAGGAAGGAAAGCAATTCCACGAGGCCAATGAAACCCAGTACGATCGCCAGCCCAGGGATCACCAGCCGCGCATAGGGCATGATCAACTTTGTCCAATGCCCGCTGTTCAGCAATGGTCTGTGCGCGGCGATGATGCCCGCGAACCCCGCCGGTGCGAAGATGACCATGGCGATGAATATGACGCCAACGTAAACAAGCCAGGAATTCGACAGCAGGCTGACACCGCTTTGCAGCAGGGTGATCAGCACGGCGCCCAGGATGGGGCCGCCGAACACCGTAGTTCCACCTATGTAGGCCATCAACAGCGCGTTCGCGGAAAGCGGACCGGCCAGCGCGTCAAAGGTGACAATTTCGTAGGTGATGGCGTAGAGGCCGCCGCCAATGCCGGCGAAGAAGCCCGACAGGGAAAATTGCAAAAAACGGACCATGCGCGGATTGTAGCCAACGAACTGGGCGCGTTCGAAATTATCCCTGGTGGCGTTGGCCAGTTGTCCCAGCGGGGTCTGTGTCAGGAAGTACATGCCAGCGGTCGCCAGGATCGTCCAGGCGACGATCAAATAATAAACCTGTATGCCGGAGGAGTAGGTCAAACCAAACAGGCTTTGTTCAATCATGCGGTTGGTGGTGACCCCGCCCTCGCCGCCAAAAAAATGGTGAAACATGACGGCCGCGGTCGCCATCAGTTCACCAATGCCCAGGGTGATCATGGCGAAAGCCGTCGCGCGCTGCTTGGTCGCCATGTAGCCAAACACAATCGCCAGACCCAGCCCGGCGAAACCCGCCAGCAAGGGCATCAGTTCCATCGGAACGGGCAGGGCCTGGCTTCCCGCCGCGTTCAGGAAGTGGACCGTGGCATAACCGCCAATCCCGAAAAAAGTCGCATGGCACAGCGAAAACAGGCCCGCCTGCCCCAGAAGCATGTTGTACGACAATGCCAGAATGATCATCATGCCCATCTGGCTGAGCATCGAGATCATGAAACCCGAATGGCGGCCGGTATTCCAGTCATGGAACAACCATGGCAGGATGACCGCGAGCAGGATCGTGGCTCCGTACAGCCATTGAACGGCACTGCTTTTCTGAGTCATGTGTCGCGTGTACCCATCAGGCCGCGTGGCCGGAACAAGAGGATCAGGACCATCATCGCGAAGGGCAGCAGCGCCCCGATACGGGCCACGGGCACTGTCAAAATTTCACCGAGCAGATTGTCGGGGCTGATTCGCAGGCCAAAAGGTTGCAACAGATCGAAAAGGGAAATGTCGATCACGACCGCGAACGTCTGAATCAGACCCATGATGATCGATGCGATGAAGCAACCCGCCAGGGAACCCAGTCCGCCAAACACCACGACCACGAACACGATGGGTCCCATCGCATCCGCCATGCCAGGCTCGGTCGTCTGATAATTACCGCCAATGACTCCGGCCAGGCCCGCGAGCACGCATCCTCCGGCGAACACCGTGGTGAAAACCATTGGCACGTTATGTCCCAACGAACTCACCATGTTCGGATGCGTGAGGGCCGCCTGGATGATGAGACCGATTCTCGTTTTCTTGAGCAGAAGCCATGTGCAAAACAGCATGCTGACGGCGATGAACAGCATGAAGCCGCGATATGCGGGAAAGTTCGCGCCATAAAGTGAGAACAGGGGGAAATCGAGTGCCATGGGCACCCGGTATGGCATTGGCAACATGCCCCATGTCATTTGCACGACACGTTGAATGATGAACACCAGACCAAAAGTGAAAAGCAGTTCGGCGATATGCCCATTGTGATGGACACGCCTCAATCCCCACACCTCGATACCGGCGCCGATGAGACCGCAAAGCACGGGCGCGATGATCAGCGCCGGAAAAAACCCCACGAACTGACTGACCTGAAAGGCAAGGTAAGCCCCGATCATGTATATGCTGGCATGGGCGAAATTCAGCACGCCCATCATGCTGAAGATCAATGTGAGCCCGCTGGCCAACATGAACAAAAGCATTCCATACACAAGGCCATTCAATAGTGATATCAGAACTATTTCCATGCCGTGACCGTTTTCCATCCCCTGTTCGCCGAGCCATTTATGCATGGCTTATCGAGACACTGGCCCGCGCGCATGCGCTCAGGCAACCAAGATGACCTTACACAGGCCTTGCAAATCCCGTCAATCGCACCGCGGCACGGAGTCGACGCGCATCACCGCCGCTATGACGCACTATCGCTGATGGGCATGGCCTGGGCCGTCGCGGCGAGAGGCTGATCCAAATTCCACGCGGCGCCCAGATCGGCACTCATGTCCCATCCCGCCGGCTTCGTGACCAGCGCATGGTTATCCGTGATGGCGTTACCCCGGCCCATGGAGTTCGACCCATGCGGATAATACAGTCCACAGAATCCCGAGGGATTCTGCAATCCCTGGGCCAGCGTGAGCATCAAATGGGTGGCGTCCACGCGCTGACAGGATACCGCCCCCACCAGGGGGCCAGGGTTCGTGATGGAACCGCCATCCATCACCTTGAAACCGATTCCCGTGCTCGCCTGGAGCGGCACCCGCAGATCCGTTCCACAATCGTGCTGAACGGTCAAAATCAGCGATGTGCTGCTCTGGCGAAAGACATGCACGATCCGTGGTCCGCCTGACAGAGGAACACCAGAGGGAATGGCCGTGATGGTATCACCTTGTCCAGAGGCCAGAACCGCGCGTGCCGCTACCGGTGCCGCGAGCCTCGCGAATCTTCTGTTATCTTCACCGTCCCGGTGAGCGGCATCACCACCGGAGACAATGCCGGTCGTGGGGTCCCAACTCGCCCCCCGAGGATTACTGTCCGCGGTCTGAGGATTGCCCAGAACGACATGCATGGCCGGATCAGCCGCGAGCGCCGCGGCCACCTCACGGTGCATTTGCATCCCGGACGCTGAGCCATAGGGAATCGCGTTCCACCAGATCAGCGGCAATTGTGCCGGCGCTTTTCCCACCATGCCCCGGGCCAGGCTCAGGAAGCGTGTCACGGCGGCGGAAAACACCGCTTTTTCGCTGTAGTCGCGCAGACTGTCGGTTTCGTTCCATGGCCAAACGAAAGCGCATATGTCCGCCAGGTCTTCCGTGCTGAGGCTTCGCAGCGCGCTCTGCACCGCCAGACCATCAGATCCCAATGGCCAGGCCGCCGGATCGGCCCCGGCGCCCGCCGGGTCGAGGCAGGCGCCTGGATAGATGCCGCCGACCGCCGGATAAAGCCCATGACCGCTCTGCATGGTATAATTGCCCGCTCCCCCGGTCGAGGCAACGACATTGTACGCCGCGGCGCCCACATGCCAGGCAATGCCCTGCGCCAATAAAAGCGCCGCTCCATCATTCAACGCGTAATTGATGGCATTCGATTGGCCGTTCACCATGATCGTGACCCCGCGCCGCGGTCCCACTGGCCAGCGGGTGGCATGTGTCAGAAGCGCGCTGGTTTCGCTGTCCGATAAGGCGCGTTGCCAACAGGCCGCCTCATGAAACCAGCATTGCGCGGCGCCCGCGATGGTTCCATCATGCAACAAATATGTTGGCCCCGCCGGAGACGCGGCGAGCGAATTCTGAACGCCCCGTGCCATCAGAATCCCATCCACCCAGGCATCAATCCCTCTGCCGGTTGAATGCCTGAGAACAATGGAGTGCGTGTGGCGGCGGGTCACAGTCGTGTTGAGAATGGCATTCGCGCCACCAGGAAACAGGACCAAACGTCCGCTGCCGCCTTTATTGTCAATTTGGAGGACCGGCACCTGCCCCACTGAAAGGATCGTACCGGCCTGGCTGTCCACGTTCGTTCCCTGCCGCCAATTGGGGCGCGACCACACAACCCACCATGTCCAGTCTCCCCCCGAGCCAGGGTGCGCGCCGCCGTGCGACAGTCCGTGATGGGGGCCAAGGGCTGGCATCAGCAACCCTGCCCCTTGCACGGTCGCGCCCACGCCGCCTTTCATGCCAGCCACTCTTGGCACAACGGTCAATGCCATTGAGGCCGGTCCGGAAGAATAGCTCATGAGCGGCAGCGACACACTGGATTTGTCCATGATCGCCGCCACCGCCTGATACCAGCCGCCAAGAGAATGACCGGCTCCGTCCAAGGCTCCAGAGAAATCCGCCGTGTCCCACCAGCCGGTCAGGCCTGGCAGCATGGCGGGAGTGATGAGCCCCGGACCAGGAGCGGGATCGCCATTGGCGCCTGTATGCAAAGGTCTCCATAAGGAGATACGTCCGGGCCCGGCCGCCATGGCTTTGCCTGGGGCGACAAACATCACACTCATGATCAGGTGACCGTGAAGGGGGTGGCGTAGACGGCCGGCGCGCTACCGTCGGTGCCCGCCGCCCAGGCGTACCAGGTGCCGGCGGTCGCGGGGACAGGCACATAGGCTCCCCACAGATCGGAATTGACATGGACGCCCGCCACCCATGTCGTCGGTGGAACAGCCGGCGATGTTGAATAACCGAATTGCACGGGAGCGGTCGTGGGAGTTACATGCACATTGATCCCGAGCACGCCCGACCCATGCTGGAAAGTGCCGCTGGGAGGCACATTCCAGGTGATGCTCGATACCAGCCCAGCCACCGCGATCGTCATGGCCGTGACAAGGGCTGACACCGGCCCCGATCCCGCGCTGTTCGAGGCGGTGATCTGAATGTCATGGGCAGTCGAGGGAGACAGACTGGTTATGTTCATGGTCGTGGCGGACAAACCGCTGGCCGCCACGCTCCAGGTGCTTTGCCCGGACACTCTGTACTGGACGGTATAGACGATACCGGTGCCGCCAATCGTGGGAGCCGTCCATGAACATGTCATGCCGGTGGCGGTGATGTTCGTGATCTGCACGGCGGCCGGTGCGCCAGGAACGCTAAGACCTGAAAGGGTCGTGATGGGCAATACCGACGAGGCTGGCCCCGGTCCGATGTTGTTCGCCGGAATCACGGTGAGATCGTAGGCGGTCACGGGCTGTAGCCCACTGATCGTGAAAAGGGTGGCGCCACTGGTTTGGCCGGCGGATATCCATGTCGCCGTGCCCGTGACCCGATACTGGATCGTGTAGGTTGAAACCGCGCCGCCAGAGAGTGGCGCCGACCACGACAGACTGGCACCAGAAGCCGTGACGGAAGACGCGGACAGGCCCGAAACCGCTCCGGGCGCCATGGTGGCAGCACTTCCCACGCTGAGGGAAGCGAAAACCATCGTACCCCCGGAATACGTGATGCAATGGATGGTCGCGGACTGGCGCGAAGCCAGCGTAACTGCTCCATTCGATGTAATGATGTCAACAGAAAATGTCACGGGACCTGTACTGACGTTGATCAGTTCACAGGAAAACCCCGTCCCCATGTTCGCCGCCAGAGCGGAAATGGTGATTGGGTTGACACATACGAGCAGCGCCGTGTTATGGACCGTCTCATCAAGCGCCGTGTTCGTGGTCAGTTCAACGACATGCCGTTTCCATGAAGGAAGCTTTCCTGATACCCAGGGCCATAGCGCGCTCAATGACTGGCGTAGCATGACATTGCTGGTCTGCGCGATCCAGAACGTATCGGTATCGGATGCTGGTCCGGCGGGCTGAGCGGCGTCGATGGTCAGGCCATCAAGCATGTTCGCATACGAGATCGAATGATTTTTCCCTCCCTGGCTGACCCCCACCAGATCTCCCTGAGCAAGGGAAGTAACGGGAGCCAGTGTTGAAAGGTCGTAAGAAACGCCACCACCGGTGCCAGAAGCCGATATGGTTCCCGCCTCGTTGATCGTGATGTTCGCGCCTGGAGTGAAAAGCGCGCGCACATGTCCAAGTTCGATCCGTCTCGCCGTGTCTCCATTGGTGATGATGACCTGATCTTGCGGCGAAATACTGGTCTGGAGCGGCAAAGTGGCGGGATTGAATGTTTTCGCGCTTAATTGATTCTCATGGAGGGCCAGACCATCACCAATGGTGATCGCGTCCGGCCCTCCCGGTCCAATGCTGACGCGTCCAAGAAGTGACGGAGAATCAACGATGATCGCCGGTTGCGTTTGCGCCAGCAGTGCGCCAAGGGCGACGGAACGGGCGGTGCCATTCTGACTGATGGGAATCAGATCGGACGCGGAAACAGGATCAGCCGTGGGGAGCTGAGAAATTGTGGGCATGAAACCTCGCGAAGAAGAAGCGGAAACCGGAATCGGGGTTCAGGCCGCGACCTGCGATCCACTACAGACGGAAATCCATTGATTGCCATCGTGGAAAACCTCCACGCCGCTGCCTGCTCCCGTGGCCTCGGCTGGCTTGCGTCCATTGGCCGCGAACGCTTTGGCGCCCGCTCCAGGAGCGAAGGGCAGGCCGGCGACCGCATAGGATGGCAGCATCACGGGACCGGAGAAGCGGGGTGAAACCGAGTTGGTTTTGAACAACTCCCGCCACAGCGTCGATCCATCCGAAATGATATGGTATCTGTCATGCTGGCGTAGCACCACGGGTGCCAGTTCGATGAAGTTGCCACTGGCCGGCGCGATCGTCACGCTTCCTGGGCCAAGAACCGAAAAAGTGAAGCCAGTGCCGGCCATGAGCATGTTCGCGGGTGGCAAGGTGATCGTGTAGGGATCGGAGCCAACCAGAAATACGACTGATCCCACGGGACCAGATGGCACGGTGGCGTTCGTGTCAAAGACAAGAGCGAAAGCAACCGATATTCCTTTACCGATCGCACAGATCGTGCCGCCGTGTCTCGCGTAGATCGTATCGGCGGAACTCAGATAGGCGAGCGCCGCTGAATTGGTGGCCTCGAAAGCAATCGCCTGACCGGCCGCCAGCCGTATGGCCGCGGCGCCCGGCAATTGTGCCGCCGCCGATGTATCCAGAACAGCGACCGAATACGGAACGCTTACATTGAACACACGCGATATCTTGCCATTGGAACCAGCGGCGAGCGAAATTCCCACTCCCGTGGAAACTTCCACCGGAGCACCGGCTGTATCGTGTTGCGCCAGCACGATGGACTGAATCTGCCGTTGATTGGCGTCATCCGGTCCATTGCCAATCCAGTCCGTTTGGGCCGCGACGGAGGCATTCGTCCAACTGGAGGGTTTTCCGGTGGTATCGCGATACTCGACATGATGCGCCCATAGCAAAGGTTGCGGAAGCGGCTGGCCGTTGCCGTCCGTGCCAACAGCCTGTCTGATGGTCTGGACGTACCGGCCGACATGTTTGGATGGACTGGCCGCCGATGGCGTACGCGTGCCATTCCAGACAAGCCGGTCCATCCCGGACCAGACATGATTGAACGGACTCTGATTGATGATCGTATCGGTCCGTGCGTTTGAGATCACGGATTGCGTGCCACCGCCGGCATGATTGACGATATACGATGTATGGAGCACCGCGAAATCGGTCGCTTGCGAGGCCGCCTGGGAAACCACCTGCCCCGTGCTTCCCGATCCCGTGACAACGGCGGGCAAACTGGTGCCTCCCGCCGCGGCTCCGGTGGGAATCGCGTCCACGAGGGATGACCCGTCAGCCAGGACGGTTCCGTCGATGATCCATTTGACCCGCTTTGTCAGCGGGATGCCCCAGCTCGCCGATGGCTGAACGATGGTGACGCCATTGGGAACATGGATCGTCCCCCCCGCGGACGTCAGTTGGTAAGCGGTGATGAACGCGGCCGTGTCATCCGTCTGCCCGTCAAGCTTCGCATTGCAAGGCGGCAGTTTGATGTTGATGACGCCATCACGGCCTGGGTTGGCGTCCACATATTGTTTGGTCGCCGCGTGCGATGGCACCAAAGGCGGTGACGTGAGCGTGAGCGGACCCGCCATCGTCCCGCCCGAGACAGGCAGCGCGTTCGATAACTGTGCATCGACGTATTGTTTGTTGGTGACATGAGCCGGGCTCGCCGGATTGACGGTCAAGGCGATCTGGCCCGTCACAGTTCCACCCGTGATGGGCAGTACAGCCGCGAAACCCGCGTCAACATAAGATTTCGTCGCCGCCTGCGATGGCGAAAGCGGCTCACCACTGAGCAAAACAGGACCACTCATGGTGCCCCCTGCTTTCGGCAGCATCGCCGAGAATTTCGTATCGACGTATGTTTTGGTCGCCGCGTGCAGTGGATTGGCGGGGTCACTGGCCAGGGTCAAGGGACCAGCGAGCGTATCACCGGTTCTGGCCAGTTTCGTGTCAGCGTACCGTTTCGTGGCCGCGTGGAGAACGCTCGACGGGTCCGATGACAAGGTCAAAGGTCCGGTCAGCACACCGCCGGCCAGGGCGAGCGCCGAGGCAGCCTGCGCATCTACATAATTCTTCGTGGCGGCGTGCGATGCCGAGATTGGGTCGGCCGCCAGCACCAGGGGGCCAGCCATGGTATCACCGGCTCTCAACACACGCTGATCGGCATAGGATTTGGTGGCGGGATTAAGCGCGCCGGCCGGGTCAGCGGCGAGCACGATCGGGCCGGCCATTGTGAAGCCCAGGCGTGGAAAGCCTGTGTGACTGTCCACATAGCTTTTCGTGGCCGCCTGAAGAGGAAGCGCCGGATCGCCGGCGAGCTGCAAGGGACCGGTCAATGTATCGCCTGAGCGGGCCACCCTCGCGTCGGCATATTGTTTGGTCGCGGCCTGTGAAAGATCCAGGGGATCGGCGGCGAGCATCAAAGGACCCGACAACGAGCCCCCGGTTTTCGTGAGGACGGAAGCCGCGAAATCCGCCAGTTTCAGGCTGGCCGCCCCTCCCCTGGGTGTCAACAGAAGTTGAGAGCCGTCGATATTGGGAACGGCCGCCAGTCCCTGCAAGAACACATCGTATGTTACTGACAGGTTTTTATTCGACTGTGAAACAGGAACCAGGTCTGTGGATGATGGAACAAGACCGCCCGGTGTCAGCGCGATGGAATAAGGCGCCGCCATCGCTGAAAGAGTTCCCGAGGCAAGACTGAGATAACTCCCTATCGCGATCGTTTCAGGAGGCCCCATTCCGCTGGAGGCACGCCCGAGGAGAGTTCCTCCTGGAACCGTGATTTGTGTTTGCATTCCCGCCAGAATTTGGGCACGGGTGATTTTACGCGCGATGGTGTTTTGACTGACCAGCAATTCATCACTGTCCGCCGCCGCCGTGGCCGGCGCCAATTGATCTATTGTAGGCATTTCTTATTGATGGCCTTTGAAAGAGGAAGAACAATGAAAGTGGCATGAATTAAAAATTCTGAACTCAGACAATGGCTGAATGGCTATCCTTTAATGTCTCCGGACAGGTCGGGAATCAGTTTTCCACGAAGCAATAAACAATCAAATTGCGCGAAATAATTTTTGATTGAGCCATCATGGTGTGTGGATACGTGAAATCATCACTCAGGAGATGTACGTCATGCGATTTAGGCATAAAGAATGGGATTGCCATTTTGATCGTTGATCGAATCCCGTGCCGTCGTTTGAATCGCGTTGGCCGGAACAGATGGCAGGGACAAAGCGACGACCGGAAGCAATATGCTGCGCTGCAATACTCTCCCGCTGGCCAGGGACGCCTTAACGGTGACAGTGTATGTGGTGCCAGCCTGCCCGCCGGACATCCACAGGACGATCACATATCCATCCGCCGTCACGGTATCGGCCGATAAATCCCCTGGTTGAGCGGGATTGATATCGACATCGACGCTTTCAACGCAATCTCCCTCATTGCCGGTGAGAACAGGCTCGATGTTCAGCTGATAATCCAAGGTATCAGCCGGATCCTTGGATGGCCAATTGAGTGGCGCCGGGGCCACGGCGCTGGATCCGCGCGCCAATGGGATGAAACCATCAATCGTGATGCTTCTGGCTTTACTTGGTTTCCAGACATGAGATACAAGAGTGGGCATGTCAGTTTTCCGGTTTTTTCGTTGAAATAGCTCGTTTCCAGGTCATTGATGCTTTCCTTTCCGGTCACATCATGCTGGCCGGTATTGAGCAATCGTCAGGCAAGACCCATGAGCCCGAAGATGGAGTGGCATGTTCACGTCATTACTCACTCACCACCTGACCACCACGAGACCGCCTCCTCCCATCGCGCCATCATAGGGAGTAACGCTGTTCGCGCCGGTTCCGGCTCCCGCCGCGCCGCCACCAGGCGCCGTTCCGTTCACGCCCGTGGTACCACTGTTCTGACTTCCTCCCATGGGAGCACCTCCGCCCATTCCACCCTGGTTCGATATCCCGGCCTGTCCGGCGGATCCCATCAGATTGACGTCGCCGCCGACTCCCGCACCAGCGGGTGTCGCGCCAAATTGCGGGCTCGCCGTGGAGTTGAGATAATTGAGACTGCCACCCGTGGCACTGACATATTGCCCAAAACTCGTTGCACCCCCGCCGCCAGCGGGCGTGCCATTGACCCTGCCCGCTGCTCCTCCATGACCAATGGTGATGTTTATCACCTGGCCAGGGACAAGGCTCTCAATACGTTTACGGGTGTAACCACCACCTGAGCCTCCGCCGCTTGGCATCCCAGGCACCGATGCGAACGTACCGGCGCCACCACCCCAGAGTTCCACCTCCACCTGTGTGATGCCGGCGGGCACCATGAAGACATCATTGCTCAAAAAGCTTCTCACGCCTGATCCAAACCCTGGACGAAGCGAAGGCAGTTTACAAAAAACGAAAGGGGCTGCTGGCAGTTGTTTGATATTGTCAGATGTGACCGTGGTCTGACCATTGGATACCGTCAATACATAAAGCCCTGTCCATCCCTGATCAGCCGCCGGAGTCAACTGCGTACCCGCTGATGAGGGCACGCCCGCCTTCAACTGTAATTGCACTTGCTGGCTTCTGAGCGTAGCCTGCGGCAGACCTGAGTTCGTTGGACCACTGAAAGGTTGTGAGGGATTGGCGGCATTATAGTAAGGCAGCACGGTCAGACCCTGATCGCTTTCCTGCAAACTGGCCTGAATGAGATAGTTGGTTGACTTTCCCGAATCCAAAGGCGCCACGAGATCAAAATACCGGGACGCTGGATTGATACCCATTTTCATGAGCGGATTGTTCACATCCGCCTCCAATGAGCCATACGGAGTGGCATCGACCACCGACATCTGAATCATGCTACCTGGATCGATTTGAACAGTCATCGAGGATGGGACGGTTGGGGTACAAACAAGTCCATCCAAGGCGATGCTTGTCCCAAGGGTGGCCCGGATCAGATAGCCCAGAGCCATCATGGTGTGACGATTGATTGACAAAATATCAGAATCAAGCGGAATGGCACCAGGGTAAACGATATTTCGATCCATTGCATTTTCTTTCTTGTCTTGAGTTTCATGCTGTTCCCACCTGCTTGTCATCGCGGCCGGCCGCGCCTGAGCGCATGCGCAAGGCCTGGAAAATGCCATTCAGAATGAAGTGATGATTTTCATCAGGTCACTTCTCCTGGCATTTCCAGGTGGAAGGCAAGGTGTGGAACATCATCTAAATTGGATCACATGTCCAGAACATCATCGTTTCGTGAACACTTTCACGGCGGCCCGGATGAATTTCCATTGCATGATGGGCATCAGGGAAGCCTCGCCTGTGAAAGGAGGCCATCATGAACCGGCCATGA
This sequence comes from Acetobacteraceae bacterium, assembly GCA_043750075.1. GTDB lineage: Bacteria > Pseudomonadota > Alphaproteobacteria > Acetobacterales > Acetobacteraceae > Rhodopila. The sequence continues at coordinate 20,594 of JAYVCG010000101.1, forward strand.
AAGCATTTTCAAACCCAGAGGCGGTGGTATAATTTCTTAAAGTTCCACTTATATACTCTTGAAACCAATCCTGGAGAGACACTGTATCAATCCAGATTTCACCAGTGATATTTGACTGTTGAGAATTTTCTGGTTTTATGTCATTAATCAACATGTGATCATCGGAAAAATTTTGTGAAATGTGTGGATTCAGGATTTTGGCGGGGTTGAATGGATAAGAAACATGTGCTTTGTTGAAAGCATCCGCTTTTCCCAGCCCCCGCGCAAGCCCTTTCTGGTGATGGAAGAAAGGGGATGGGCTGTCTTGGCCGGAGCCCTGTAATGGATGTGGATGGTCTTTTTCTTGATCTGATTCAGGCTGAGCGATATCCATCATTGGGAATGCCGCATGTTGCCTCCGCGGATGCGCCTGACCAGAGGGAACATCATGAACGGGCGCGCGTGACGATGGATCATTAGTCACATGCAATTCACCGGAAGTGAGCAATTGATTTTGATGTCTGGAGTTTTCACGGGATGCTTTTTTTTCCATTAACCCCGCGTGTTCTGAAACCATGCCAGCAGCAGCAGATTGATTCTGGATGTTTTTTTTGAAAACATGGCTCATTGCGTCATTCAAACAGGATGAAGAGCGTGGTTCCATATTAAAAAAAGAGGACTTCCGTTGATTTTCAATTCCAGGTGCGGTACTGGTGGATTGTGCTTCAGTAAGTGAGGAAAGATGATATGAGCCGCGTTCCGCGGACCGTTTCAATAAATGCATTTTCGGTATATGCGAAGAAAAATTCACTGCCGGGCCAAAGAATGAAGCCGCCATGGAAGAGGAGGCGGCATTCCTGGCCTTGGTATGGACAGCCTGATCTGGTTTCAGAAACTGGAATGCTTTAACTGGGTTTGTTGAAATCTGGATGTTTTCATTCCCAGACATTATCAGTTCACCTTTTCGCCTGATACCGCGCGTGAAAGGGCCGATAAGCCTCGGCATGAGGCGCCATCGTATGGAAGGGCTCCGCTCCTCGCCATCATGGGCATTTTTCCTGAAATGGCGAGTGGCAGGGAAAAGCGGTATGTATATCTTTTTAGTGAAGAAACCTGTCATGGTTCAATCGCGACCCAGATTCTGCATCCAGCCGGTGCGGTGGCATGAATATAATCATATAACTCCATGTCGGTCGCGGATGATGAATTTTCCTCAAGCGTTATATATGCGCTTAGTCCCATTCCGAAGGCACCAGCATTTCCCCCCCATCCGTTAATCATCGCGACACCCTCAGCGGATGGGCGGCGGACTCTGATGAATACCTGAAATGGCAGAACAAGACTACCCCATCCGCCCGCCATTCCATATCCCGCCGTCCCACGCCCAGTGGTTGCTGAAAGACCATAACAGCCTGTATCATATGGGTTAGCGGGTTCGAATATGAGCGGCGGCCTGCCTGTTAAAAATAACAGACACTCATGCAAGGCAGTTCGCGTGCATCTTTCCCGATTGAGTTCATGCATAACTCTGCTTCGGAATGACTTATCTGTTTCCACATGACGCCGCTTCAGGCGGTGTCCAAAATAATCCCTGGCGGCAAGGTCCAGCCAATCCCCAAATGCAGTGCGAATTCGTGTCTGGAATTTCACGAAATCAAGTAAGCCATGAACATTCAGCCACCCCGCGGCCAGGGAATTGAGAACCACGTCCAGAACGGGTGTATCTTCACCAAACCAGCGGGGAGGTAACAGTGCCTTGATGCGGTGAAAAATATCTTGCCTGCTGTGTGGCATTCAACCAAAAACCACATTCTGAAATTTGAATACACTCGCGAGAGGCGCGCTGATGTCCTCACTTTGACTATTTAAATGAACTCTGGATATGTTCGTTATTTTAGGCTGAACCCGGTATATAAGCTGAATGATACGAGATATTGAAAGTTTGCCGCCAATGGGGCATTTGTTGATATATCCACGCATGGCGGTAACGACTTCAGAGCGTATTTGATCAATGAGCACATCCGGCGGGCACTCCATCAGCACAAGAACCTGAACCTGAATGATCTCTGGCGGGTGAATGGAAATCATGGTACCAACCGGACGCACTGTATCGATCGCGGCGGCCACTGAAGCGCGTAAGGTATCCGTTAGTGATCCAGTGCCATCATCAACCAGAATAAGCATGCTTCCCATTCTGGTTTGACCTGATGCGTCCATGTTTTCCTGAATGACATGATTCAGGCCGTGTCTGACCTGCGAAACAGCATAACCAATCGCCTCAATGGTTCCTTTGGAACGGGCCGCGAAAAAATTTTGAAACCGCTTTCTGAATTCATCGTCTGTCTCAGGATCTCCTCCTCCCGTGATGCTCATCACGTTATTCACGAAATCAACACCCGCGAGTGCCGACGCGATGAGGGTGATCGTGTTGGGGAGAACATTGCCTGACCCGCCAGCGGCAGCCGCCATGACCGGCAAAGAAAGCGATACGGTGCCAATATCAAGAGAATACGCATTCAAATTGGATCGCCAGGCCGGATGAGCCGTATCACGCGTGATAATGAAGCTCATGGAGCCATCCTGCGTCTTGACCACGGTCTCAACTGGTATGCGGGCGGAGCCATCCGCGGAGAGTCTTGAAAAAATAACCGTTCCCACCGCCGCCGTGGCTGGTAAACGTGACAAGGAGAAATCAGCCATCCAACTGTCAAGATCACTTCCCATGCTTGTGGACGCGCGTGTTGTCTGTAACGTGAGCAAGATCAGCCATTGTACCCACGATACAATGGCCGCGTTGGCTTCTATGATCGCGCGAAGCACGGATCCCACTGATGTATCAACCAGTTTCCCGGCCGAAGCCGTGATCGCGGATGACATGTCCCGAACGCTATCAGTAAAGCTGCGAAATGGAATATTCATTTAAATTTTTAACCCAATCACCATGGCGGTACTCTCTGGCATATCCCGCGTATGATATTGAATGGTTACCGACACGCTCGAAAACGATACATCCAGTCCATCGCTGACCGAAATTTTTGGCGCTGGAGTCAATAAGATAAAAGGCTCTTGTTCGAGATGATATAAAATCGTACTTTCAACAAGCTGAGGTGAAAAAGGCTGGCCAACGTAACCGCCAAGACCGGCTCCGTATCCTGAGTGCCATATGTAATCGCCTGGATTCGTTAGCAATCTTCGAATGATACGATATTGAACTTCCGCTCGCGCGGGCACCACGGCGATGTCACCACCTGGCCCAACCAGAAGATCCGTGCCCCAACCGGAAGCAAGAGCCATCATGTCACGTCAGTCCAGAGGAATGGGCGGCGACGTGTTCGTGCCATTGCTCGTACGATGAAAGTGCACATTATAATCATTCCGAAGTTTACTCAAAGAGCCATGTGTATCATATATATCACCAGAAACATGCAAATCTCCTTCAACCACGATCACACCTGAATTGAGCAGCCGGATCGCAGAGCCTGAGCGATGTCTGAGCGTGAACTCTCCATGCCGCGCTTCAGGGGGACGTACAGCGTTGGAATATAAGCAACCCAGTATTATTCCATGCTCAACATCACCCTCCTGAAAAATGATGAGCACCTGATCGCCTGTACTTGGGGGACATGCCATACCCCATCCTGATCCCGTCCATGCTGTCAGTACCGGCAGCCATCCCGTCATCACCCCTTCAGGTTGCAAAAGCACCCTGGCCGTGGCGGTTTGATGATCCGAAGATGTTACTATTCCGATACGTGGTTGTGCTGAGCGGCGGTGCGCGAGTTCCGCCTGCATTCGAATCGCTTCAAAAATCGTCTCCATTTCATGACATGGCCGGCAGAAGCGGATTCATGGTGTTTGATGAAACCGTGGTTCCACGCACATATTGAAAAAAACCTCTTGTTGCGGAGAAGCACCTTCGCACGGATCTGACCACATACTCCTGGTCAAAGATCGTATCACTGCCAATGATTGTCATCAATCCATGCGGTCTTAGTGAAACCTCGCCGGGCATCACGATATCAACCGTACACTCTAGCTCATTCAGAATTTCAAGATATTCCTGGCTCAGTTGTTTTGTGTCCATCAAGGATAAATTTGGCCGAATGATGACAAAACCATCTGAACGATCATTGGGAGTTCCCACATGATCTCCGTCTGATGGATCCAATGCCTGCTCTCCTTCATGGCTCAATGCCTGATTAAGCCAGGAATTCCAGCTTTTAACCACTACCGTGGTTTTTCCTGACGGTGCACAACGCTTATTGAATTTAATACTTTTCATGTTTTGCATTTTTAGAATTTCATTACCATATCTTGATTTTATATATGGCCTGAACACAAGAGTTTTTCCATCAACATGCAGTTCAAATTTCTCTGATCTCGCGAGGTAAGTCAGAAGATCCCATTCATTGGTGAATTTCGAATGAGAATTCAGTAACATCTGATTATGATCACCGCTCCGGTAGCTTCCAACCATCGCCAGAGTCGCGGTTATGTCAAAGTCAAATCCATGCCGGCGAGCGATCTGGAAAGCAATTTCACTGGCGGTATTATTAACAAAAGCATTCTGAATCGTGGAATTAGCCAGGACGGACGAATAATCGCTCCCTTGGATATGGACGATTTTCCTGATTGGATCATATATTATATTATTCGCAAGGCCATCAAATATTTGAACCTCACTTTCCATGAATGCATCATACACGGAAATGGCGGCGGTTATGGGTTCCACGATCCGCCGCGGCCATTGCCGGTCAAATATTTCATTATTGGTGCTTAATGTCAGATCAAGCCGTCCACCCCGGCCCGTGGTACTGGCTGTTATCTCGGTGTGGATGACCGAATCAATCACCATGCCATTGATATACGCTTTTATCCGTGGAGTTCCACCACGGGACATTTCAGGTTTCACCGCCAATTCCCTGATCTTGCCCTGCTCGTACGGCAGGAATGTTCAACGTCATGACCTGATTGACAAAAGGATCTTCCATGTCATTGATCTGCGCTATTCGCGTCCATTGTGTGGCATCACCAAGATATCGCAAGGCGACATGGAAAAGCGTGGTTCCCGCTTTCACTGTTGTTTTTTGTTTCATGGCCCATTGATGCTTTCAGCACGAACAGTGATATCCAAAAGGCGGTTCCGGGCCGTCATCAATTTCGCCTGCCTCCCGGACATGATGATGAGCTTTGCTATATCCTGAGGTAACTCTTCAATCAAATTCGAATCTGTCAGTAAAATTTTCTGATCTTCTTCCTTGAATACAAAAAGGCGATCATGAATCATACTCAAAAAACGCTGAACCGACTGCAAAGCAGCCTGAGGCGCCATGTCATACTTCATCTTAGACAAAGAGAGCAGTGCGTTTTCTTGCAAAGACGTTAAGTTTAAATTCATGTCTTGTAATAAGGCAATGATTTCCTTAACTTGTGAAGAAGCTGATGCTGTAAGCACATCGTCAGTGTCTTGTACACTCAAATGTCCCGGTTGTACAACGAGACAGGAAATTCTGTAATCCACCCATTGACTGGATTTATACCTGAGTTCAAACTCCTGCAAAATCACGAACAATGCCTGTGAACTCCAGCGGAAGAGCAAAGGCATTCCCTGAATGCGCAAACGATCAATCGATCGAATGCGATTCGCCGCGTTCAGGCCAGTGAATGCACCCTGAAAACCAATGCTTTGATATTCTTGCCCAAGAGAATCCGTCACAGACAAGCCTGATCCCAGATGATGCACGGCGAGTCTTTGCTTGCTTTTCAAAACAATACGCTCTGGCGATTCCAGGCCTTCGAATACAAACGGCCCTAATGTTAGCTGTGAATTTGACATTCGTCACTGCTCTGTTTGTATTGTTCAATAATCAGAAAACTCATGATTTCCATGCATCATGATTTATGATGGCTATTTCATGTCACATCAGGCCATATGGAAAATGAAAGTCATGAATCCAGAGAAATTTGTTGAAACGCGTGAATGAAATGCCAGCGATCATTGTCTGACAATAAGAACGCGATATCGAAAGGCACCCCGTTCCTGACCAGATAAAGGCATTCGGTCAGGTCAGAGTGCCCTCGGAGTTTCCCTCCGGTGTTCCTTCGAACAAAAACGACTCACTTTTTTGATCATTCAACGCCTTCGCCGCGGCTTCCAGACCCGCATCGCCGAGTTCAGAAACCGCCATTTCAATCTGGCGTTCATTGACAGGAGTCGCACGCGGAGTGCCGTCTATTTCAATGACAGAAATCGCCAAAGCCGCGACGTTCAACCAGGCATCATTCTGGGACAACTCGGCGCCCGCTGCTTTCAGAAGCCTCAAGCGGTCGAGAGCTTGTATTTGACGGATCGTCAGAGTACGGCCCATGGTATCTTGCATATGTATTGTTTTTTGGGAATTTGTGATAATCAGTCTCGATGGCGTCATCAGATACGCCTTCTCCGTGAAGCGAAGAACTCCAGTTTTTGTTTCACGGGCGCATCTCCTTTCCATTGCCCGGCGCTCACCAATTTGAATACAACAGAATCATACTGAAATGTTGATACTGAGCCATCTACCTCGGATACATATTGATACATGGTGCTGTGAGCATTCATGGATCCATTGAAAAATTCTTGCTCCATTCTGGCAATGAAATCTTCCATGACGGAATCACCACGTTCTGTCTCGAAACTGCCATCCCATCCTTTGGGCAATTCCATGCCAAGGTGATTACCATCCAAACGGTTGACACGGACCGATTGCGTGACCTGCTTACTTTCAAACGCCGTGACATGTGACAAATCAATCCGGCCATAAGGGCCTATGACCACCAGCTGAGTGTCGCGTCCAATCGAAAAAACTGAAATCGCCATGACTGTTCTCCTATTGATTGGTCTGGCCACCCGGCAGCGTTTGTCTGGCGACCTGGACTGTCTGCCCGCCCTCGAGATTCACGATGAATCGCTCATTGATCGCCTGATAACGCACCTGAACATCAGATCGCACATAACCAAGTCCCGTTCTGCTAAGAGGATTATTGGAGTTATCACATATGACACTATATGGCAGTGACCCGTCAGTGCTGCCCAGTAAACCCTGATTAAGCATGTTTTGCAGAAAAGACAGAAGTGTCCCTCTGATGTTCCGGAACAGACCTTCCGTTATGACCTGCCCAACATAGTGTCCCATTCCAGAGGAAAGTGTTCTGGCGATGAAACTTGTTAGTCTGGCATAGTTGTCACCATTTCTGGTCGCATCAGATGACGAATTACGTCCGCCGCGCACACCCCAGAATGAACCAGCGGGCTGTGGATTGGAGATGACATCAATGCCGGCGCTGAAAAGCACCGCCAGTTCTGACGATGAATAAGCCGTGATCTGTCCGGAATGAGGCTCGCCTGCCCGCTGGCTCCCCACGACTCCATATATTTGTTTGTTCAGGCTTGATTGCTCAGGTGAAAGATTCGCCAGGCGGCCGGCAACGAAGCCTTGCGGTGACACGAGACGCGTGACGGCATTTGCCTGATCCAGCCACCAGATCCAGTCACCAAACATCAATTTCGCCGAATAGCAATCCAGACCCAGAGACCGCTTGATATCGACCGCGTTTGAAATCGAGTCTCCCGCCGGCCCGGCGAGGATGAAATAGACTCCTTCCTCAAGACTAAGCGCGGCCTGCGCGCCCCATGAAAGCGGGTCATCAGCATCGGCCAGTAATGCCAGCCCGCAACCCTGTCCCCTCAAAGCATACATCCCGGTCCGCGACGTTCCATCCAGCCCCAGAAGTTGGCTGGAGGACACACCAGACGCTCCATCAGAACCAGATGTCGTGCTTCCAAGAAGCAATGAGAAATGTGTTGGAGTGCTGGTATTTCCATTGGATTGAATCGTGATGAGTCGTGAAGAAGACCGCGGAACACCGCTGCCACTGTTAACCGCACTGGCGAGAGCCCGCCAAAAATCCGCTCCATCCCCGATGATGTTATCGAAAACTTCAGGTTGAACGCCAGGAAGACTGGCCGTTAACCGCCAACTGGCCTGCCGTGAACCAGGTTCAAAGGAAATCGCGATTTGATTGCCCAGGGAGCCTGTGTAAAGCGCGGTGAAGGTCACGGCGGTACCGGGCACATTGGCTGAAGCAAACGTGTCGGTCCCATCAGTGACCCTGACACACCGGAAATCCTGCGCGCCCTGTTGTACCGCCGTGGCCACCTGAGTGCCCATGTCGTGTTTGCGGGCCATGATTGGCCCAAAATTCAAAAAATACGCCGACATGGACCCGGCGATCACCGGCTTACCAATTGGCCCCCAGGTTGATGTCCCAACGATACCGAGAACATTCGTGGGGACGCCATTCAACACGAGATTCTGAGGTGGCACGATTTCGACGTACAAATCCGGCACGATCAGTGCCGTGTTATTGACCGCCCCCGCCTGTATGATTGGCATTTTATGTTGAGTCCTCGATATTTCTGTATGGTTTATTCATAAGTGTCCATCCGGAATCATATTCTTTGTTTTCCGAGTCTTCTGAGCATGAGCCGGATGGAGGCGAGCAGTATCCAGGCGCGTGCTCTCCGGTTCAGGCA
>JAYVCG010000102.1:0-4011 GCA_043750075.1 Acetobacteraceae bacterium
TCCTCGATCATCTCCTGGACCGGCGGCGTGGCGGAGCCGATGACGAGGCACCCCGCCGCCATCGCCTCCAGCATCGACCAGGACAGCACGAAGGGCACGGTCAGGTAGACATGCGCGGCGGAGACCTGGAGCAGGCGCACATAGGCCTCGTACGGCACACGGCCAAGGAAATGCACGCGCGCCGGATCGGCTCCGGTCTCGTCCATCAGGGTCTGGCGCCAGGTGCCGCCTCCGGGCGGAGGCTTGCCATAGCTGACCGCGTCCGTGCCGGCGATGACGATCCGCGCCGCGGGCCGTGCGCGCAGGATACGGGGCAGGGCGCGGAGGAAGGAGGGAAAGCCGCGCCAGGGTTCCAGGCTCCGCGCGGCATAGGTGACGACCTCATCGCCAGAGCGCAGCACCGTCCCGTCCGGCAGGGTGAACGACGCGGCCCGGTCCGGGCGCACCGCCTGGGTGTCGATGCCGTCGAACAGCACTGAAATCCGGTCCTGATACGCCGCTGGATGGCGTGACTTCTGCCAGCGCGTCGGGCTGATGCCCCAGTCGCAGGCCTCCAGGCCCAGAAGGAGGGGGGCGTTGCGGGTGCGGGTGACGCAGTTGGCTTCGAGGTCCTGCTGGTCCTCGGGGTCGAAATTGGTGTCGGCGCCATGCGGGCTGAAGAAGAACTCGCAATAATGCAGCAGCGGCGTCCGGGGGAAGACTTCCTTCACATACAGCGACTCGCCCCAGCCCGGATGCGCCACGATCAGGTCGGGGCGGAAACCGTTGCGGGCCAGCGCCTCACACGCGCGCGCCACCTGCAGCCCGTGCCGCGCCGCGAGGTCCATCGGCGCCAGGAACAGGTTGGGACCGGCGAGGCCGCTGTCCGGCAGGGTGTAGGTGACGCGCCCGATCCCCGGCGGCGCGAAATCGGCGCGGCGGCTGACGCAGACGATCCGGTCGCGGCCCTCGGCGAGCAGCCGGGCGATCAGGGGCCGGAACTGGCCCGGCATGTTCTGATGGATGAAAAGCAGGTTCACACGCGTCTCCTTATCATGGATCGCGCGGGAGGGATGCGCGTGGGGATGGATGTGCCAGCCGCGGCATCCGCGTCCCGGCGTGGAGGAAGCAGGAGGGGGGATGGCCGTTTCGCGAGATTTTGAATCATGAAAACCTGAGAATCACGAAACCTGAACCATGCCTCTCCGCCCCATGAAGATCTGGACAGAAACCACAAATGACAGGGTTCTGTAAGATTTCACCGTCAGAGTGACAGCGTCTCAGAGAACATGGTAACAGGCCGCCATCCGCGCGAATGGCGACTTTTCTGAGTTTTGTGTCCCGTGACGGGACGAAGTCCTGCTGAGATAGCAGGCAGAGGTAACAAGGAGATTACCATGGCGAAACATCACGCTGACCGGCACATGCCTCACGGCACCGGCGATCATGACGATGACGATGACGGGCTCTCCATCCCGCGTCATGAGCATCTCGGTCTCAACACGCCGCTGAACCGGTTCATTACCCTGGTGGACGCGATCATCGCCCATCCCCGTGGCGAGCGGCTGACGGCCGGACATGACGGCGCCACGGACGCGGACAGCAAACTGTTCTGGGTTTACGACAAACACGCGGGCCTTGATGTCCGCGCCGCGCCCGGTCTGCTGACGACCGCCACGGGCAATGGCGGGTTCGCCCTGCATGTGGGCACGGAGGGCGCATGGTCGCTGAAATTCGATGGCTCCGGCAAGGTGATCGGCCATGAGGCCGATGAACACGAGACCGATGAACACGAGATCGGGGACGATCACCATCACCCTTCGCCAGGCGTGCCCGATCCGGCCCCCGGTCTGATCCCCGTGATCCTTCCCGGCACTGGCGCCGAGACCCACGATGGCTCCAACGCGCCTCCCGAACTCATCAATGGCGGGTTGGGCTGGGACACCTTCCAGGGCGGCGTCGGCGATTACATGATCGGCGGTTCCGGCACCCTGGGCGGAGGTCTGGGCGGGCGGGGCAACTGCGCCGTCTACACGAAATCCCCCGGCTCCATCCTCGTGGACATGGAAAACGGCTTTGGTTACGGTGGCAACGCCGAGGGCAACGTCTACGTCAACATGAATCAGGTCCGCGGCTCGTTCCACACCAACGTGCTGATCGGCTCCAGCCAGGGCAGCGACCTGAAATCCGGCGGCGACAACAGCCTGGTGATTTCCACCGGCGGCAACGGCTTCGAGATGCGCCCCGACGGACGCGGCAATGTACTGGTCTCCACCGTGGGCGGCGACCGGCTGGCGTTCGATGGAAGCAAGGACTGGAGCCTTGGCGACGACAACATCATGCTTGGTTTCGACCTGAGCCATGGCTGCACGATCGACCTGACCCTGCTGACCAACGGGAGCAAGCTCAAGGTCAGTGACGGCTCGGTGGTCATCTCGAATTTCCAGGCCGGAATCAGCGACATCAACGATTATGTGCGCTTCGACGATATGGCGGGCGATGGCACGCATGTGCTGTTCAATCCCACCGGGCAGCTCCAGACCAGCGGCGGGTTCGATCTGATCGACCTGAAATTCACCCATGGGCTGAGCGTGGACTCGATGTACGCACAGCATCAGCTCATGACCTGATCCCGGTCAGGGCGGTGCCCTGAAACCCACGTCATGCCTTTGGCATGCTTCGCATGACAGGCTTTGCCTCCTGGACCTCCGCTGTCATGCCCTGGGCATGACGCGGGGCGGAGCCCAGGCCTTGCTTCAGACGATCATTCGTTCCGTATCGTCGCCGGGCCGCCGGAGCCATGCTACGCTCTCCTCCATGATCCCCCCGGAACAGGCGGGCGCGCTCCGCCGCGCCGCACGGCGCTACCATGACCGCGGCCGCTTCGCGCGTCATTACGTCGCCTCGAAACTGCGCCGCGACCCGCTGCACGCCGATCTGCTGACCATGGGCGATCCCCTCGGCCACGTCGTGGACATCGGCTGCGGGCGCGGACAACTGGCCGCGCTGCTGCTGGAAGCAGGCCTCGCGGACCACGTCACCGGCCTGGACTGGAACCGCACGCACCTGGATCAGGCCACGGCGGCGCTGGCCGGACTCCCCTTCGAGGCCCGCCCCCGCGACCTCGAAACCGACCAGAGCGTGCCGGACGCCGACACCGTGATCCTCATCGACGTGCTCTACCAACTGACGACCGCAGCACAACACCGCCTGATCGAAGCCGCGGGCCAGGCCGCCCGCCGCTGCCTGCTGATCCGCACCCTGGACCGCACCCTGGGCAAACGCGGCCTGTTCGCCACGGCGATGGAACACCTGGGCCGCCGTCTCTGGCCAAGCTCCGGCGCACACGTCAACCCGCTCACGGTGCTGGCCATCGTGGCGCGCATGACGGCGGCGGGCTTCATCGTCGAAACCAGGCCAGGCTCCCGCGGCACCCCGTTCGCCAACGTGCTGCTGGTCGGACGGCGGTGACGGGCAGACCGGTATTGACCGGATTATTGGGCCTCTTGCGTAACCCATATTCAGGCCATTGATTTTATTGGATATAATCAGAAGTTACGCAAGAGGTCTGTTGTTGTATCCCCGGCCCCCGCCCTCTCCACCCAACATCTGTCCTTGATCTGTGTTCATCCTTCTTCAAAAAAATGCGTCTCTCCCCACGACGGCGGCAACAGCCGGCCCCACCCAGGCGTTCCGCGTGAACCGAACACGCATCATACGGATGATCCCACCCCCACCGATCCACAACCTCCAGGATCACACCGGCAAACTAACAGTGGCCCGCAACCCGCCCCCCGGCCGGTTCGCCAGGGCCACGTCCCCGCCATGCGCGCGCAGCATGTTGCGCGCGATCGGCAAGCCCAGTCCGACGCCGCCGGTTTCGCGGTTGCGGCTGTGCTCCAGGCGGCGGAAGGGCTCGAACACGCGGTCCAGATCGGCGGGAGCGATGCCGGGCCCGTCATCCTCGATCGTCACCGCGACCGCGCCGTTCACCGGGGGCGGCAGCGTCACCAGGGCGGAGCCGCCATGGCT
>JAYVCG010000103.1:0-2686 GCA_043750075.1 Acetobacteraceae bacterium
CACCGTGAATCAGGTCTGTGGTCACGCTTGTACCAAAAAAACGGCGCCAAATGGGACCAAGCGCGGCCACAGACCTGATTCAGGGCGCCTACCTGGGCAGTTACGATTTTTCTTGGTATTTGGCTGCGCGATGGCGGATTGAAAGGAATCTGTAAAGAAATCCGACGCTGATAAAAAATATTTTTGGTGAGTTCATCAAAATACAGCAATATATCATTTATGTACATAAAATTTTATGTTAGTGTGCCAATAAGATTAATTTATAATAACTATTTATACGTTTATATTTATATTATAATGGATCTGTTGTGTAAGTCGGTTTTTGCCATTGATTTTGTTGACGAAAAACAGACTTACGCAACAGGTCTAATATACAATAAAAATATCCTATCTTTGCACGCCCGAGCCTCTCCTCTTTCTCGAATTGTAAAGTATCCCGACAGTCCGGCCCTTCGTCGTACGTCCCTCAGCATCCGTCTGGCCCGTCCCCACGGCCCAGTCAAATCCCCGCATCAACCGCGCCTGACATGCATGGCGACCCTGAGCGGTCCCGATCTCCGATCCGGTGGAACGTCCGGCGCGGCCTCCTGCGAAAACAGAAACCAAACTTGGAAAAATCATGGAAAACCGTCCTGGTCATCATGCGCCTGTTCGTGGTCGCGGTCGCCGTCCGCTTGGCCAGGCATAGCGAACGGCGGTTTACGCTGAGAGAGGATCGGAGCCTCAAGGGCAGGGAGTCGACCTTTTCCATCGAGCGGGACGACGGCGGCATCCGCTACTTCCCGCGCCGCGGCGAGGTTGTTTCGAAGGCGGTCGAGAGGGTTGATCCATCCCCGCCGCTTCGCCCTCATCCCCCCACGACAACCCTCGAAACCTCGCGGCTCTTGCCGCCGCTTTCTTGTCTATCTTTAATTTGGGCTCTCCATGAAGGATGGCCCATGCGGACCGATGCACGGCATTCCCATTGGGCTGAGAGACATCGTCGACAGCGCGGGCATCGAAACCATCTGCCCGAGGGATGACGGGGAAAAGCCGTGCGTCATTCTTTAAGCGGGCTGGCATGAAACGGCATCACACCGGTCCTGGCCCGCCCGGACCAGGACCGGTGTGAACGTCAGTACGACAACGCCGGCGCCCCGCCCGGCGCGGATTTTCCTGAGTCAGGAAAACGCGGACTGGCGTGACACGCCTCCATGAAAAGGGCCGGAAGGGATGTCAGGGCGCGCGCTCCACGCAGCCTGTTCCTCCTGTACCTGGCAGCCACAGATCCTGGGCAGCCACAGATCCTGGGCAACCACAAATCCTGGACAGCCACATGTACCGGACAGCCGCCTCAGGGCACCAGCACGATGGGACCGGTCACGCGCCGCGACTCCAGCGCCTCATGCGCCGCGCCAGCCTGAGCCAGGGGGAAGCTCTGACCGCCCTCGATGGTGAAGACCCCGCGCGCGAGCCTGTCGAACAACACGGCCACCATCGCGTCGCGTTCGGCGCGCACGGCGAGGTAATGAAACACGATCGGCCGCGACACGGTATGCGACCCCGCCGCGAGGCGCGACACCGCGAACGGCGGCACGGCGCCGGACGCCTGGCCAAAGTTCACGAGATGCCCGCGCATCGCGAGGCAATCCAGCGACCCTATGAACGTGTCCTTGCCGACGGAATCGTAAACCACATCGACGCCACGCCCTTTGGTGATGGCCCTGACACGCGCCACGAAGTCCTCGTCGCGGTAAAGGATGACTTCCTCACAACCGGCGGCGCGCGCCACGGCGGCTTTCCCGGGGCTTCCGGCCGTGCCAATGACGTGCGCGCCGATGTCCCGTAACGTCTGGCACAGCATCCGTCCGACCCCGCCGGCGGCGGCGTGGACCAGGACATGGGCTCCAGGCGTCACGCGATGCACCGCGTGCGTGAGCATTCCCACGGTAAGCCCCCGGACCAGCACGGAAGCGGCTGTCTGGTCGTCGAGCCAGGGCGGCAAGGGGATCGCGAGAGCGGCGGGCAGAAGACGCTCAGATGCACAGGCGCCGTACTCCACCGTCACATAGCCCACCCTGTCGCCGGTCCGGAAATCCTCCACGCCCGGTCCCGCCGCCTCGACCACGCCCACGGCCTCGATGCCGGGGATGCCCGGCAGCTTCAGGGTCTTGTACAGACCGTTCCGGACATAGATGTCGTGGAAGTTCACGCCAATGGCGGTTTGCCGCAGACGCAGCTCGCCCGGACCCGGCACGCCCACCGCGACCTGTTCCAGACGCAGGACCGATGCATCCCCCGGTTCACGCAACACGATCGCCTGAGCCATTCTGTCTCTCCTCGCAAGCCGCCATGCGGCGGTGCCAGGAACGGTCCGCGACCATCCATGGCCCTCCCCCATGCCATTCTCTGGGCTGGCGGGTAAGAGTGGTCCTCCGCGGACATTCCGCGTCCATGGGAGTCTCCCTGGATGAGGTCCAGGGGCCTGGCTCCTGGCGGGGCGCGGGGCAGAGCCAGGCCTTGCTTCCTTCAGGATTGCTTCCGGATAACACTCCCCGCCGTATTGAACCGGCGATCACACCGTCCAAGGACCGAACCGCGATGACCGCACCCACCGGGCCGCTCAAGGGCTTCCGCATCCTCGATCTGACCACCGTGCTGTTCGGCCCGTTCGGCACGCAGACCCTTGGCGACTGGGGCGCCGAGA
>JAYVCG010000104.1:0-5842 GCA_043750075.1 Acetobacteraceae bacterium
CATGGCGGCGATGTCGTCCCAGCGGCAGGGCCAGCGTTCCGGGGCGAGGCTCATGGTCAGGCCGCCGTCGCAATTGGCGCTGAACACGCCAAGCTTGAAACGGTTGGGGCCGAACAGCGGGTTGGCGGCACGCGAGGGGTCCATCACGCAGGCTCCAGACTGGGCTTTTCTTATACCGCCACCCGGCGTGGGGGCGAAGCGGCCCTGGCCGCGCCTCGCCCGCCTGGCTAAGAAGGACGCGCAACAGAGGAAAACTGACCCATGGCGAAGGAAGCGGTGGCCCGTCCGGCGGCGACGATCGTGCTGATGCGCGATGGGACGGAGGGGCTGGAGGTGTTCATGGTGGTGCGCCATCACGCCATCGATTTCGCCGCCGGCGCGCTGGTGTTTCCCGGCGGGCGGGTCGATGAGAACGATTTCGCCCTGGCGGGGAACACGGCGCTGTGCCCGAACCCGGACGGGATCGGGACGGAGGCGATGGCCTTCCGCCTCGCCGCGATCCGCGAGACGTTCGAGGAATGCGGCGTGCTGTTCGCCCGTTCCGCGCTCAGAACGTCGCTGATCGATGGCGCCTCGCTGCGCGCGGTCGAGGACACGCATCGCGCGCCACTGGCCGAGGGGCGGATCAGTTTCGACTCGGTGCTGAGCGCGCATGGCCTGCTGGCCGCGCCCGATCTGCTGACGTATTTCGCGCACTGGATCACGCCGCGGCATCAACCGAAACGCTACGACACGCATTTCTTTCTGGCCGAGGCGCCGGAGGAACATCTCGCGGTGCATGATGGCGCCGAGGCGGTGGACTCGGTCTGGATGACGCCGCGCCAGATCCTGGACGACACCGCCGCCGGGCGCTTCAAACTCGTGTTCGCGACACAGATGAATTTGATGAAGCTGGCGCGGTACGGCAAGGCGTTCGACGCCATCACCGCGGCGCGGGAAGAACCAGTGGTGACGGTGCTGCCGGAAGTGAGCCAGATTGATGGAACGAGACGGGTGCTGCGGATTCCGATCGAGGCCGGGTACGGCGCGGAGGAATTCCTGGTGGACAATCCGCCCGCGTCGTGAGTGCCCTCCGCGCCAGCATCGTGCCGCGATGGATGGCCGGGCCATGACGGGGAAAGGACATTGATCAAAATACATGATTTTTGGTTATCCTCCCCCCGCGAGGCATTGCTGATGGAAACATCAGGAAAGCTTTCACCACGGAGGATACGGAGAACCACGGAGACGCACGGAGACGGAGCACGGTGCTCAGACGCCGGAATGTTCCATCGCGCCTCCGGCGCCTCAACGAATGCTTCTCCGTGCGCCTCCGTGGTTCTTCGCGTCCTCCGTGGTAAAATCTTTCACGTACGCATCGACATGTCCGGACCTTCCAAAAACGCGCCAAAAACCAAAGGAAACCCTCATGAAAGCCGGTCTGTTCGTCACCCTTGAAACCGAATCCCGCTTCGACGCGGGGGCGCATCTCGCCGACATCTCGGACCAGGTGCGCGCCGCCCGTGACGCGGGGTTCGACTCGCTCTGGTTTCCGCAACATTTCGTCACCGGACCGGACATGCGCCAGTTCGCCGCCTCGCCGATGATGGGCTATCTGGCGGGTCTGTCGGGCGGGATGCGGATGGGGACCGCGGTGCTGCTGCTGCCGATGCTCAATCCCGTGCTGCTGGCCGAGGAAGCCGCCACGCTGGATCATCTGACGGACGGCAAATTCGTTCTCGGCGTCGGCCTCGGCTACCGCGACGCCGAGTTCGCCGCGATGGGCATCGAACGCAAATCCCGTGTGCCGCGCTTTCGCGAATACGTCCAGGCGATGCGCCTGCTGCTGACCGGCGAGCCTGTGACGTTCCACGGCACATACATCACCCTCGACGATGTCAGCATCAGCCTGCGCCCGAAGAACCCCGCGGGTGTGCCGATCTGGATCGGCGGCACTGTCCCCGAAGCCGTCAAACGCGCCGCCGCACTGGGCGATTCCTGGCAGGGCGCGGGGGCGATGGGCATGGAGGAAATGAAACGCTGGTGGAACCTGTTCCACGAAACCCGTGTGGAACTGGGAAAGCCGCTCGACTACCCGCGCCAGGTGTCGCGCGAACTGTTCTGCGGCCCGGACAGGAACACCGCGCTGGAAATGGCGGCGGGACCGATCTCCGCGAAATACACCCGTTACGCCAGCCACGGGTTCGGCGGGTTCGCGGGCGGGGTCGAGGAATTTCGAAAATTCGCCCATGATCGTTTCGTGGTCGGCGATGAGGCGTATGTGCGCGATGAACTGATACGATACCGCGACGAACTCGGCGCCACCGAGTTCCGGTTCCGCATGTGCTGGCCCGGTCTGCCGCAAAAAGAAGTGCTCGCCAGCATCGAACGGGTGGGAAGGGTGATGGCATCGTTGTAACGCCCATGCTTGTAACACGCGTGCTCCCCACGCTGCCCGTCATCGAGGCGCTGCCCGCCCTGACCGCCACCCTGGCGGCGGGCCGCGCCGCCGTGCTGGTGGCGCCGCCAGGGGCTGGCAAGACGACACTGGTGCCGCTGGAACTGCTCTCGGCGCCGTGGCGCGAGGACGGCAAAATCCTGATGCTGGAGCCGCGCCGTCTCGCCACCCGCGCCGCCGCCACCCGCATGGCGTCGCTGCTGGATGAGCCGGTGGGCCGCACGGTGGGCTATCGCACCCGCATCGACGCTGCTGTTTCCCCCGCCACGCGCATCGAGGTGATCACCGAGGGCTTGCTGCTCCGCCGCCTGCAATCCGATCCCGGCCTGGACGGGGTGGCGGCGGTGATCCTCGATGAAATCCACGAACGCTCACTGGAATCCGATCTCGCCTTGGCGCTGTGTCTCGATCTGCGAAAAATGTTACGCCCGGAGTTGCGGCTGCTGGCGATGTCCGCCACCGCCGATGGCGCCCGTCTCGCCCCCCTGATGGACGCCGCCATCATCGAAAGCACGGGCCGCATGTTCCCGGTCGAAATCCGCCACGCGAAGACCGACATCGCCATCCCGCGCGACCTGCCGGACGCCATGGCGCGCGCCATCCGCGCCGCGCTGGCGGAACACATGGGCGACATTCTCGCGTTCCTGCCTGGCATGGCGGAGATCCGGCGCACGCAGACCGCGCTCGACCGTTGCGGCGCCGATGTCCTGCCGCTGCACGGCGATCTGCCACCCGCCGAGCAGGATCGCGCGCTGCGTCCGTCCGACCGCCGCCGCGTGGTGCTGGCGACCTCGATCGCCGAGACCTCGCTGACCGTGCCGGGGGTGCGGATCGTCGTCGATGGCGGCTGGCGGCGGGTGCCGCGGCTGGATGCCTCGACGGGACTGACGCGGCTCGTCACGGTGCGGGTGTCGCGCGCGAGCGCCGATCAGCGCGCGGGCCGCTCCGGACGGGAAGCCCCCGGTGTCGCCATCCGCCTGTGGACCCAGGCGCTGCATCGCGGTCTGGCCCCGTTCGACCGGCCGGAAATCCTGGAGGCCGAGCTGTCCTCCCTGGTGCTCGACTGCGCCGCCTGGGGCACGCCGCCCGCCGCGCTGGCGTTCCAGGACCAGCCCCCCGCGGGCGCGCTCACAGCGGCCACCGCGCTGCTGACCGAACTGGGAGCCCTCGAACTGGGCGCCAAGGGTGGCGCGTCCTCCGGGGGCCGCATTACTCCGGCGGGCCAGCGCATGGCGGCGCTTGGCGCGCATCCCCGGCTGGCGGCGATGATGCTGGCGGCGGAAACACCGGGCGAGCAGGCCCTGGCCGCCGATCTCGCCGCCCTGCTGGAGGAACGCGATCCCCTGCGCGGCGCCGAGGCCCCCGCCGACATTGGCCTCCGCCTTCTGGCGATCCGGCATGGCGACCCGGAGGCCGATCGCGGCGCCCTGGCGGCGATCCGCCGCACCGCCGGTCAGTACCGCCGCCGCCTACGTCTGTCCGCCGGTCTGGAGGCCGAGGGCGACCCCGGCCGCCTGCTCGCCGCCGCCTTCCCCGACCGCGTTGGCCAGCGCCGGGGCGAGCCGGGATCGTTCCGCTTCTCCGGCGGCGGCGGCGGGCGGATGCCGCGCACCGACAGCCTCGCCAGCGTGCCGCTGCTGGTCGCCGCCGCGCTGGACGTGAAAGCCGCCGCCCGCATCCGCCTCGCCGCCCCGCTGGACGCCGGGTCTTTGCCCGCCGCCCTGGAAGCCCGCGTCACCGAACAGGTGGAGGCGGGTTTCGATCCCGTCTCCGGCGCCGTCCTCGCCCGCCGCCGCCGCCGTCTGGGCGCGCTGGTGCTGAGCGACCGCACCGTGCCCGTCGATCCCGCCGAGGTGGCGGTGCTGCTGGCCGATACCGTGGCCGCGCAGGCGCTGAAACCGCTGCCGATGACCGATTCCGTTCAGCAATTCCGCGCCCGCGTCGCGCTGATGCGCGCCCTCGAACCAGCCACCGGACCGGATACCGGGCCTGGAGCGGATGCCGGACCTGGGACGGACACCGCACAGTGGACGAACGGCGATCCGCGGCCAGGCGCGAGCCCTGATACCGGCCACGCACCCGGCACAAGCTGGCCCGACCTGTCCGACACGGCGCTGATCGCCTCCGCGCGCGACTGGCTGGCGCCGCATTTGCACGGCATGGCGCGGCTGAGCGATCTGGCGCGGCTGGACCTCACCGCCCTCCTGCGCGGCCTGCTGTCCTGGAAACAAGCCGCGCGGCTGGATCAGGCGCTGCCGCTTCACCTGACATTGCCGCATGGCCGCGCGCCGGTGGACTACACCCAGCCAGTGCCCATCGCCGAGGCGCGCGCGCAGGCCTTCTACGGCATGGTGACCACCCCTCGCCTCGCCGGGGGCCGCATTCCCCTGCGGCTGGCGCTGCTGTCCCCCGCGGGCCGCCCCATCGCCGTCACCGCCGACCTCGCCTCCTTCTGGAAAAACGCCTGGGCCGACGCCAGACGCGACATGCGCGGCCGCTATCCGAAACACGACTGGCCCGAGGATGGCGGCACGTCGGGGTGACGCGTGGTGCCAGCGTCCCGGCCGCGCCGCCAGCCAGATCGTCCGCCACTGGCGCGGCCCGTTCCCCCCTCCGGTTGGCGTCCCCGCGCGGCGGATTGTAAGAACCGGCGGCCAAGACGAGGAACCGCACCCATGACCTTCCGCACTCTCGATGCCCTCGACGCCGCCGGCAGGCGCGTGCTGCTCCGGGCCGACCTCAACGTGCCCGTCCGGGACGGCAAGATCTCCGACCTGACCCGGATCGAGCGGCTGTCGCCCACGATCGAGGAACTCGCCGCCAAGGGCGCCAAAGTCATCGTGTGCAGCCATTTCGACCGTCCCAAAGGTAAGCGCGTCCCGGAAATGTCGCTGAAGCCGATGGCCGGGGCCCTGAGCCGCGTCCTTGGCCGTCCGGTCGCCTTCGCCGATGATTGCATCGGCCCCACCGCCGAAGCCGCCGTCGCGCGCATGGCCAATGGCGACGTGCTGGTGCTGGAAAACACCCGCTACCACGCCGCCGAGGAAAAGAATGACGCCCCATTCGCCGCCGCCCTGGCGAAGCTCGCGGATGTGTTCGTCAACGACGCCTTCTCCGCCGCGCACCGCGCGCACGCCAGCACCGAGGGCGTCGCGCATCTGCTGCCCGCCTACGCCGGGCGCCTGATGCAGGCCGAACTCGAAGCCCTGGACGCCGCTTTGGGCACTCCCCAGCGCCCGGTCGCGGCCATCGTCGGCGGCGCCAAGGTCTCCACCAAGCTGGAACTGTTGGGCAATCTGGCGGGCAAGGTGAACGTGCTGATCATCGGCGGCGCGATGGCCAACACCTTCCTGGCCGCGCAAGGCAAGACCGTCGGCAAATCGTTGCAGGAAGCCGAGATGCACG
>JAYVCG010000105.1:0-2502 GCA_043750075.1 Acetobacteraceae bacterium
CTCCTGGCCGAGATCAACCGCCGCCGCTTTCCACGCGTGGTCCACACCACCACGATGATCCGCCCCGCCATGTCGCCCACCGAGATGAAACGCTCCTCCCGATCGTGCGGGGAGAGGCGGGTGGCGACCGGGCCTGACCAGATCGTCACGGCATCTTCAAAAGCAATAAAGGGGGCGTTTGCAAACAACACACCGTGGGGCAACGTGACAGAACCCTCACGGCGTCGCGGTAGGCGGGCCTTGATGGGCCGTGGCAACCAAGGCCGCTGCCGTGGAGACGAAAGCTTCCGCCGCAGCCAAGGCTTGCCCGGCCTTTTCCCGCGGGACAGGCGCGGCCTCATAGTCGGCGATGTGGCGCAGGGTTTGGACGTTCTGAAATGCCTTGCCAATCTCCGCCGGAAAAATACCTGGCTTCACGAGGTGCATGGAGAAAGCCGTCATAAGGCCGTGGTGCGTTTTGAACTCGCCGCGCACGGGCTCAAAGCCCGCCCATGCCAGACAGGCGCGGGCGGCGTCATACATCGCGTAATAGGATCGGCTACATGCGCTGTCCGTGTCGCCAGCATCGAGCAGCATTCTGGCGCTTTTGACGCTGGTTTCCGCTTTTCGCAGGAAGGGCGGCGTCACAGTCGAATCCCTTCCAGCCGAATGTTGCGTATCAGCGCTGGGTTTTTGGCGCGTTCCGGGTGATCGAGATCGCCGCCCCAGAGCGGCAGCGGCGAGACGGAAACCCCGGTTTCGAGCAGGACATCGAAGGTGATGTCGGACATGGTCCATGCCGTGTCCCAGATATCGCCGCATGGGCCGTGGAGAACGACCGCCAGATCAACGTCGCTGTCGGGGCGAAAATCGCCACGGGCGCGGGAACCATACAGATGCACTTCGTCGACCGCGTAACTCTTGCGGAGCGCATCGAGGAACAGGGCGATTGCCCGCTCCACTTCCAGCTTTCGCGCGGTCTCGGTCATGATCGGGCCGTTCGAGGTTTGAGGCATTTTCAAGGAATTATATCAAAGTCAGCATCGTGAATCCATCACGCTCATCCCCTACCCCATATCCATATAAGGTGAGCCATCGTGCCGGTCAGGCCGCCTCGCGCCGCAGGGCGCAGTAAACGGTCGCGCGGCTTACACCGATCCTCTTCGCGGCCTGGGTTGGCGTGGTGCCCTGATCGATCAGCGTTCTCGCATGGGCAAGCCGGTCGGGGGTCAGCTTTGGCTTGCGTCCGAATTTCACACCGCGCTTCCGCGCGGCCTTCACGCCCGCACGGGTGCGTTCAAAGATGAGTGACCGCTCAAGCTCCGCCAGCACACCGATCATCCGCCACATGGCGCGGCCAGTCGGTGTCTCGGTATCAATCGCCT
Source organism: Acetobacteraceae bacterium (assembly GCA_043750075.1). Classification (GTDB taxonomy): domain Bacteria; phylum Pseudomonadota; class Alphaproteobacteria; order Acetobacterales; family Acetobacteraceae; genus Rhodopila. The sequence goes on from JAYVCG010000105.1 coordinate 1,365, forward strand.
CGGTCAGTGACCGGAACCTGACACCCTGTTGCTTGAAATCGTCCAACATGGTGATGAGGCCGCGCAAGCCGCGGCCCAGCCGGTCGAGCTTCCACACGATCAGTGTGTCGCCTGTTTCCAGCTTGTTCAGGCAACGGGTGAATGCGGGGCGTTTAACATGTGCCCCCGTCACCTCGTCCTTGAACACGGTTTTGCATCCCGCCTTCTTCAAGGCGGCAAGCTGCATGGCCGGATTCTGATCCTCGGTGCTGACGCGGGCGTAGCCGTATTTCATGCCCATATCATGCGACAAACTTATGAGACGCGCAACCCATTGAATTCATAAGGGTGATTTTTCGTCTCATAACTTCCCTTTGGCGAACTCCCGCGTATCGGATAAGCTCTTTGTTTTCAGGAGATGGGCTTTGCTGGCCATTCCTAGATTCTGCACAGTGGCGCTAAGACGGGCAGGCTATTCGGGCACAAGAAAATTTCGTAGTCTCGCCAGACCTTCTGCGGGTTGGCCCGTCTGGCTGCCCGCGCAACCTTACAGCGGCGGGAGAGCTTCATCATGAGCGCCGAGCAGAACAAAGTGGTGATCCGGCGATTTTTCGATGCATGGAACAGCCGTCGGCCCGAGGCATTCGACGACCTTATCACACCGGACGTTGTCCGCCACTGTGACGCAACGCCGGGTGTCGAAGCTCGGAGCCTTGACCAGATCAAGGAGTTTCTGGCACAGGACACAGCGATTTTCCCCGACTCTGTGCAAACGATCAAGCTCCTGATCGCCGAGGGGAATCACGTCGCCGCATGGGTTACCTATGAGGGCACGCAGCAGGGACCAATGGGTCCATTCCCACCTTCGGGCCGCAAGGCACAATTTGATTTCGGAGCCGTGTTCCGTATAGATAGCGGAAAAATTGCAGAATGGTGGGTGACCTGGGACAACATGAAGATACTCGGGTCACTTGGCCACCTTCCGAGTGGCTGAGATAGCTGGAACCCTCAACATGATTGGAAGGCGGTCTGTGGTGCCATGCTCTTGCAACTTCGAATAAGGCGACGCCCAAAATTAAGTGAACCAAACGTGAAGCGTTAAACCCTTGTAAACAGGTAGTTTGATGGCACGTAAATGGAGCAGTAATTTTTGGGCGTT
>JAYVCG010000106.1:0-2806 GCA_043750075.1 Acetobacteraceae bacterium
CGGCGATTGAATCGCTTGGCTCCGCGACGGTGTTGTGCACGGACAAGACCGGCACGCTGACCGAGAACCGCATGTCGATCGTCGAATTGTGGCTGATGAGCGGGGAAACATTCAGCCCCCGTGAAGCATCCGGCCCGCGCGAAGCATCCGGCGCGGCAATGCCGGAAGACTTCCATGCCCTGGCGGAATTCGGCCTGCTGGCCAGCGCGCCAGAGCCTTTCGACCCAATGGACAAGGCATTTCACGAACTCAGCCGCGAGCATCTGGCCGGGACGGAACATGCGCATGACCCTGACTGGAAGCTCATGCATGCTTATGGACTGCGCCCCGATCTCCTCGCCATGTCACAGGTGTGGCGAGCGGAAGAAGGGAAACAAGAATGCGTCGTCGCGGCCAAGGGTGCTCCCGAGGCCATCGCCAGCCTCTGCCACCTGGATGCCGAGGCCCGCTCCATGCTGACACGGGCCGTGGATGCCATGGCCGCCAAGGGGCTGCGCGTACTGGGCATTGCCCGCGCCACCTTCACCGGGCCTGTCTGGCCGGAGTCACAGCACGATTTCCCCTTCACGTTTCTGGGCCTCGCCGCCCTCGCCGATCCGCTGCGGGCAAGCGTGCCCGATGCCGTGAGCGAATGCCGTCTGGCTGGCATCAGGGTGGTCATGATCACCGGAGATTACCCGGAGACCGCCAGGGCGATCGCCCGCCAGGCGGGTCTTGACGCCGACACGCTGGTGACTGGCGAGGAACTCGAAAAACTGAGTGAGACGGCGCTGGCGTCGCGTGTCCGCGCCACGACTGTGTTCGCGCGGATCATGCCGGCGCAGAAGCTCCGCATCGTCAACGCGCTCAAGGCGAACGGCGAGATCGTCGCCATGACCGGGGACGGCGTGAATGACGCGCCCTCGCTCAAGGCGGCTCATATCGGGATCGCCATGGGGGGGCGCGGTACGGACGTGGCCCGCGAGGCATCCTCGATCGTGCTGCTCGACGATGATTTCGGCTCGATCGTCAAATCCATCCGGCTTGGCCGCCGCATCTACGACAATCTCCGCAAGGCGATGGGCTTCATCCTCGCCGTTCATGTTCCGATCGCGGGACTGGCGCTGCTGCCGCTGCTGTTTGGTTTGCCGATCCTGTTTGGCCCCATGCACATCGCCTTCCTGGAGATGGTGATTGATCCGGTATGCTCACTCGTATTCGAAGCTGAGACGGAGGAGGACGATGTGATGCGCCGGCCGCCACGCGACCCCGATCAGATGCTGTTCTCCAGGGCCTTGATCTGGTGGAGCCTTTTGCAAGGAGCGGTGGCCTTCATGACCGTCGCCACCATCTTCATTGTTGCCTCCTGGCGGGGAATGCCGGAAGATGAAGTCCGGGCGCTGGCGTTCTTTTCGTTGGTTTTGACCATCGTGAGCCTGATCTTCGTCAACCGTTCGTTTAGCGCCTCCTTGGTCACGGCGCTCCGCCGGCCCAATCGGGCGCTCGTGCTGGTCCTCGGCAGCGTCGTGACGATCCTGGGCCTGACGCTGCTATGGCCGTTCGCGAGCAACCTGTTCCGTTTCGGGCCTTTGCACTGGGATGATCTGGCATTGACGCTGGGTGCCGGTGTTCTGGTGCTTGTTTGCCTGGAGGTTCTGAAGCTTCCGTGGCGCGGACGGTTGCTGTCCTGACCGGACGCGGGTTGAGGCACTTCATGGCGTCATCGATTTTATTGTGTGATCTTTCAAAAATGACGATTTTTGAAAGATCAGTATTAGGACCTGTCATCAATTGAGCCAACAGAGCACGGCGGCCATGTGGAACGCGGCCAGGAAGTTCCTGGCGGTCTTGTCATGACGTGTCGCGATGGCCCGGAATTGCCCGGCCCAGAGGAAGAAGTTCTCGATCGCAAGGCGAGGATGCTGACCCATACACCGTGTTTGGCCCAACGGCTGTGCCGGTGGCGCGTGTCGTTCCAATCGCCAAAACCCCAGGGAAGATCGCGCCAGGGGATACCGGTGCGGTACCAGTGGATCACCGCGTCAACGAACCGGCGGGCGCCGCCGTCACACCGGCGCAGCCCGCCGGTCCTGGTAAACCGTCCTGGATCAGATTCCATTGGTCATCGCGGAGTGGGTGGGGGCGCATGGATCAGCTTTCGGTGGAACTGCCCCCCATCTGGAATTGACGAAAGGCCCTTAGGCTGTGTTACAATCAAGCAATCAACCCACCGGAGAGAACCTGACAAGATGGCACTGACATCCCCCATCGGCCGCCGCGCCGCGCTGAGCCTCACCGGCGCCGCCGCCCTGACCGGCAAGGCCCGCGCCCAAACGCCGGCCGAGGTGAAGATCGCCATGCTGGTGCCGCTGTCCGGCGTCAACGCGCGCAACGGGCAACTGGAGCAAATGGGCGCCCGCATGGCCATCGAGGAAGTCAACGCCGCCGGCGGCATCAAATCCATGGGCGGCGCCAAACTGAAGCTGCTGGAATTCGACGCGGGCGACTCGCCGGAGAAGGCCAAGGACGCGGCGCAACGCATGATCGCGCAGGAACCCGATCTCGCGGGCGGCTTCGGCTGCTGGCATTCCGGCCTGACGCTGGCCGCGACCGAGGTGACGGAACGCGCCGATCTGCCCTGGCTCACGCTGTCCTACTCCGACCTCATCACCAACCGCGGCTTCAAGAACGTGTTTCAGTCGTCGCCGCCCGCCGATCTGCAATCGAAGGAATTGCTGCCGATCATCATCGAGCTGGCGACCAAGGCCACCGGCAAGAAACCCACCCGCGCCGCCATCGTCGGCGACAACAATCCCGCCGTGGTCAG
>JAYVCG010000107.1:0-17349 GCA_043750075.1 Acetobacteraceae bacterium
AGGCGGGCGTGCCAAGCACGGTCCCCGCCTGCGTCATGTTGGAGCTTTCGATGCGCGCGATGCCGAAATCGGCGATCTTCGCCTGGCCGCTTTTGGTCAACATCAGGTTGGCGGGCTTGATGTCCCGGTGCACGACGCCACGCTCATGGCTGAACTGCAAACCAGCGAGCAAATCCTCCATGATCCGCACGATCATGGGCAACGGAAACCGCTCTTTTTTATCGAGAACCGATTTCAGCGGCGGGCCGTCCACGAACTCCATGACGATGTAGGCGACACCGCCCGCCTCGCCATAATCGAACACGCCGACGATGTTGGGATGCTGCAACCGCCCCGCCGCCTGCGCCTCCCGCCGGAAGCGCGCGATGGCTTCCGCCGTGTCCTCGTCCTCGACCTCCGGCAAATTGACGGTCTTGATCGCCACCACCCGTTCGATGATGGGGTCCCAGCCTTCGCACACCGTACCCATGGCCCCGCGGCCAAGCTCACGCCTGATTTCGTATTTACCGAGGGTCTTGACCTCTGACGACATACCCACTCCGCCTGCCATTTTCAGGAGTCCACCATAATCCTTTTTGGTTGGAAGTTTCTACTGGCTGGCGGACAAAGCACTCCGTCCCATGCCCGCGTTGCCCTCGCCAACCACCGCGAAAGGCGCCCAATAGTAAGGATGCGCCAGCGCCGCATTAGGATTCTTGCCCTGAGCGATGGCGTCGAGAATCTCCAGTTGCGTGTCCCGCAGCGCCGCCGTCACGCCCAGTTCGGGCTTTTCCTTCATGCCCAGTATCGTGAGTTGCACCAGGGCTGAGCCGAATTTGTCGTCCACTGGCCAGTGCGTGACCATCAGCGAGCGCGCCTTGGCGAAGAAGAACGACCGCGCCAGCCCCGACAGGCTTTCCCCCGATTTGCCATCTCCGCCGCCTGAGTTACACGCGGACAGGATCACCAGATTGGCGTCCAGGTCCAGTTCCAGCAGCCGGGACGCGGTCAGCAGCCACCCTTCCCGGCCGGTGCGGCCAGGCGGCGGCGAAGTCACGATCGAGGGCTCAGACTGGCATTCCAGATCGGTCGGCAACAGCGCGTGCGCGGCGAAATGCAGGATTTGATAGGATTTCAGTTCGTGGCTCATGACGCCCTCGGCGGTGAACGCGCCGCCCAGAAGCGCATCGTTTTCCGGGGCGCCGAGAATGGTGCGGGCGCTTTGCAGTTCCGCCGTGGCGCCGGAAAGCAACGGCAAACCGGCCAGCGCCGCGCGGTCCCGCCCGCATTGCCGGTCCGGGAACCCCGCCTGAATTTGCGCCTGGCTGGCCTTGCGGAAATCCCCGAAGCCAAACCATTTCCGTGACGCCCGCGAGGTATTGGCGACTTTCCGCAGCCCCACGAAATTGGCTGGCGCCGGGACATGGGTGATTGTCCCCTGGCGCAGGAACCACGGCGCCGACGCCAGTTTCGCCGGATCGGCGGGACCGGTCAGCAGCACCTCAAACGGCACCGACAGCAGCGCCCCGGTGGGGGCGATCACATACGCGGTGGCGCCGCGGATCGCGCCCGCCACGCCGCCCAGGGTAAGGTCGTAGAGGCGGCGGGTGCTGTCCACGTCGAAGACACCGGCCTGGGTTTCCATGCCCGCCCGCACCTGTTTCACCAGCGGCGCGATCACGCCGCTGCCGCCATCGATCCGGGCGGCCGTGATCTGTCCGTTCCGCAGCGCGAACGTCCACCCGCTTTGCTGACTGAGAAACAAGGCGATGAAGGCCTCATTCGGTTGCAACTGCGCGAAGATGCCGGAAGCGGGTACCACATCCTGCACCAGTTGCGCGAAATTCGGCGACAAAGCCCGCACCCGCGCCTGGGCCTGGACCAGCGCGGATTGCTTCTGATCCGCTTCGCGCTGCAACTCGCTGATTTTCTGGCCGGTCTGGTCCGTCGGCACGGCGCCACCGAACGTGTCCATCGCGCGGTAGATGCGGTCCAGGTCGCGCTGGAGCGAATCGCGCACCTTCAGCGCCTGGCCAACCTCGGGGTTGCGCGCGCTTTCGGACAACGCGGCGCTCGCCTGCGCGATCTGATGGCTCGTGATCGTCCCCTGCGCCACCTGCGCCGCCATGAACATCTCGGCGCGGTTACTGGAGCCGAACCAGCCCCCGGAAGCGTAGGCATCGAGACACGGCGCCATCAGTTCCGGCGAAGTGCCCGAAGCGATGGTGATCAGCGTCCGCACCGCCCGCCGGCACAGCGACAACGCCGCGCTGGTGCTGCCCGCCCGCATCAGTTCCCCGGCCCGGATCAGCTTGGCCTCGGCGGCGGGTTTCGTCTCCGGCAAAGCCTCCTCGAACGCATTGTCCGAACGGCTGAGGTCGGTGGCGGTGCGGGCGGTCAGGGAACGGGTGGACGCGGTGACGCCCGAGGTCCGGTAAACGCGCGCGTAGACGCTCGCCCGCCCCAGGTCATTGCCGCCCGCGATCTGGGCCGCGTACGCGGTGAGCGTGTCCGCCTCCTCCGCGCGGTTGAGTTCGCGCAGCGCGATGGCCCGGTAGCGGAGGGTCTCGATCAACCCCAGAAGCACCGGTTGCAAGGCGGGATCGTTGCTGTCGCGCACCATGCCGGTCGTGCTGGCGATCTTGCCGCCCGCGTTGACATCGAAACGGTTGTCCGGCGCGCGGGCGGCGGGTGCGCGGCTCAGCGCCTCCTCCGGGATCAGCTTTGTGTAAGCCACCTGCGCCGTGCTCAGCAGGGCGTCGGCCTCACGGGCTTTCTTCTGGTTCAGCAGATGGATGCCGCGGTAATGCGGCAGCCGGGCCTTCAGCGCGCGGTCGCGGGAGGCGCGCAGCACTTGTCCGGTTTCCGCGAAACGGGTGTCCGCCTCGGGATACTGCCCCTCCACCGAGAGTTGCAGCGCCAGCGACATCAGCGGCAGCGCCGTTTCGGGGTGGCCCTTGCCAAAGCGGGCCTCGCGCATCTTGAGCGCCTTGCGGAACAGCGCCATGGCCTCCGGCGAGCGGCCCGACAGGTTGGCGCGCGTGCCGTCCGCCATCACGCGTTCGTAGCTGCCTTCCGCGGCTTCCTCCGTCTGACCGGCGCCCCTTGGGTCTTCCCAGTAGGCGGTGGCGGCGGGACGCTCGCACCCCGCGAGCAAGGGGGCGACCAAGGGGGCAAGCAGGGCCAGGACCGGAAGCATCGCGCGCATGTCAGTACACCTGGTCGGAAACGAGCGGGAGGAGCAGGTCGTCCTCGTCCCGCGGGTTGAGGATGGCGCCGAAGACGATCTCCCGTAACAGGAGGAAGTTGGAGAAGATGGAATTCCCGGTGGTTTGCGAGGGCAGGAACGGGAACAGGAATGGCAGGTCCGAGGGCGGAGACGGAATGTCGCGCACGAGGGTGATCCCGCAATTGACCGAGGCGATCAGGCAGCCGTTGAGCAGGTAGTTGCCGTTGATGCCTGGCGTGATGTTGGACACGGTCGCGGCGTCCTGCCCGGTGCGGCCGTTCACCGTGCCGGTCAGGGAAGTGCCGCCGCGCGGATCGGAGAAGCTCACGTCCAGATCGCGGACCGTGAGGTTGCCCGAGGCCCGCGCGCCGTTGGGCAACCCCAGGACCAGCCAGGTGTCCGTGCCCAGGATGCCCGCCGTGGGAGAGAGCGCGATGCTCTGGCTGGCGTCGATCCGCAGGATGGAGGGGGTGGCATTCCTCTGGCCGGTCCCCTGGCCGGTCCCCTGGCCGCTGACCCGCAGCAGCCCGTTCTGCGTGAACTGCCCGGTGGTCAGGTAAAAGCCGGGCGTGGTGGCGGCGGAGGGCAACTGGTTGGCGTTCAGCGGCCCGGCCGGACGGAACTGCCCCCCGGTCAGGATCGTCGTGCCGTCGAGCGCGGTGGTTCGCCCGGCCCCGTTGTTCACGGCGATGGACGGCGCGCTGAGCGTGCCGCTCAGGGTGATGGCGTTGGTGTTGGCGATGCGGATGGCGGTGCCCGCGCTGATGGTGCTGGTGTTGCTCAGGCTGAGGGTGCCGTTGTTCTGGAGGCTCACCGTTCCGGTGGTGGCGGCGATGGCGGCGTTCAGGGTCATGTCGTTCGTGGCCGCGAGGGTCACGTCCACTCCGCCGTTCACCGCGCTGGTGACAGTCAGGCTGTCGCCCGTCAGGCTGACCGAGGCCGCGGTGAGGTTGCCCGTCACCGACAGCGATCCAGCCGACGCGAGGGTCACGCCCGATGCCGCGCTGATGGCGTTCGCGATGCTCAGCGCCGTGCCATCGACGAAGGCGAAACTGCCTCCGTTGACGGTGAAACCGCCAAGCGCGTCGACCGCGTTGGCGGTGCCCAGAAGCCGGACATCGCCGCTGAAGGTGCCCTGGCTGGTCAACGTCCCGGCGGCGATGGTGCCGGTAGATGCCTGGCTGACGAGGCCGGTGGAGGCGAGCGTGACGGTGCCACCGCTTTGTCCCACCAGCGCCGTGCCGGTCAGCGCGATGCCGCCGGTGCCGCTGGTGAGGGTAACGGTGCGGGCGGTCGAACCCGCGCCGCCAAGGGTGAGGGTGCCGGCCGGTCCCGTGGTCAGGCTGATGGAACCGGTGGTGGTGGTGGCGATCAGGGCGCTGCCCGATTGGTTGATGCTTCCACCCGCCACCACGGTGATCGTGGAGGCACGCGCGCCCGTGGGGAATTTTCCAATCGTCGCGGCGCCGGTTTGAATCAGATTACCCCCCGCCTTGATGTTGACGTTCCTGCCGCTGACCACCGCCTGATCCGTTTGAACGATATCGCCGCCGGTCGTGATGAAAATATCCCTGGATGTGCCAGTCGAGGAAATGATGATGAAAGACGCTCCGCTTTGCTGAAGCTTACCGCCGGCCGTGATCCTGGTGATGTCTCCGAAAATCTGTGCCGCTCCGGATTGAGTGACATCGCCGGTGGCATTGATGCTCACGGTGCCAATGGACGAGATACGCGAGTCCAGGGATTGGACGACACTTCTGGATGCCGTGACCTGAACGGTATTGACCGCTCGTATGACAGAACCAAGGCCACTTAACGTGCCGTTGGTGATGATGGTGCCATTGTCCACGACGCCGGGCACACCATTCTGGATGAGGCTGCCACCTGCGGTCAGCGTGATCCGATCATTCCCCAGAATGTATACATACCCGTTCTGGATGATGTCTCCTCCCGCCACGAGGCTGACGCCGTTTCCGCTGATACGCGTATCGCTGAAGGCCGTCAGCACCGCGGGCGGGGCGGAAGGCCCTTGCTGTGTGATGCTCCCAGCCGTGGTGATCCGCACATCGCCGTTCGTCACATTGACCGCGCCGAACACCGTCAGATCGATTGTATCCCGCAGTGAGAACCCCGTCCCCGTGGCGAACGTGCCCAGACCGGCGATGCGGTTGAGCGTGAGGGTGCCCGTGCCTCCGGCCAGGGACGCGACTGCTCCAGCGGCGCCGCGCACCAAACCCGCGCCCAGGAACCCTGGCTCGGTGATGCTCGTCCCCGCGAACAGCCCCACCGTCCCTGGGCTCCAGCCGGTGGGGGTCGGCACGCCCGCCGTGACGGTGCCGTTGATCGTCACATTGCCGCCGATGGTGGACAGCAGCGTGTGCGTGGCGTTCGGCGCCCGCGTCAGCGTGGCGGGCGTGTAGCTGACGCCCGCGGCGATGTCCGCCTCTCCTCCAACGCCCACCGCGACCCGTCCGGTGTTGGCGATGGTGACGTTGCCGCCCACCGTGCCGTCACCCGCGCGCAGGAAGGCGTTGCCGCCCGCCACCGTGCCGTTGACCAAAAGATCGCCCGCCGTGGCGAGCGAACCGCGCACCACGTCGATCTCCACGTAATTGCCCCCGATCAGCGTGCCCCCGGCATTGATGCTCCCCGCCTGGGAGCCCGCCAGCACGCTGGTGTTCGCGGTAACGGTCAGGTTGCGCGTGTCGCGGAACAACACGCTGCCCGACGGCGCGAACACGCCGAGGGAGGTGCCGGTCACGCTGCTGATCTGCGAGGCCAGCGTCACCGTTCCCTGCGTCGTCACGTTGCCGAGGTTGGAGACGGCATTGGCGCCGCTGAGCAGGATATTGCCCAGGGTGGACATGCCCATCAGCGTGTTGACGGTCAGGCCCACGGCGGCGGTGCCGGTCTGGGTCTCGGTGATGTTGCCCGTGGCGAACAGCACGGCGTTGCTGGCGATGCTGGAAAGGTTCAGCGGTGCGCGGATGTCGATGCTCCCCGCCGTGATCGCCGGGTTGGTGATCGAGACGATGGCGCCGCTGGCGTCGCGGATGATCGTGGCGGCGGCGTTCAGCGCGCCCTTCCGGTCGAAATAGGCGAGGCCCAGAGACAGGCTCTGCGTGCCAAACGGTCCGGGGGTGAGGCCGGACAGCGGGCCGCCGGTCAGGGTGTCGATCAAACTCAGGTCGGTGGTGCCGAGGGACAGCACGCCGGAGGTGGCGCCCGCCGTGCCCTCGACCACGATGCCCCGGCCGCTGGCGCGCGGGGTGATCGCCACGAGGCCGGAAGGCGCCGAGACCAGCGCGGCGGTCCCGGTGGAGGTGATGCTCAGTTGGTTGGCCTGCAACTGGATCGCCGCGGGCACGATGGTGCCCAGAAGCACGGGTACTGGGCTGGCCAGCAGCGAGCCCTCGGCGGTGATCGTCCCGCCCGTCCGTGTCACGGGGCCTTTGACGATGGTGATCGCGGGCGCCGACAACGCGATGCCGCCCGGCAGCAGACCGGCGGCGAAGGCCGTGAGGGTGCCCACCACCAGCAGCGACTGCGTGTTGGCGTCGTCGCGGTCATTGATGACGAGGCTGCCGCGCGCGGACACGCCCGCGCTGGTGTTGGGGGTCGTGCCGGTCACGCCGTCGAACCAGGTCCGCAGGCGCGTCGAGGACGCGAGCCCGCCCTGTGCCGCGACCGCGCCCAGGGCGGCGATGCCGTTGTCGCCGCTCAGGATAAGGTTGCCGGCAGTGGAGGTGCCGATCAGCGTGTCCACGTCCAGCGCGCCCGACGCCACCTCGCGGATGTCGCGGCTGCCGTACAGCGCCGCCGTCCGCGCCACGCGGGTCAGCGACAGGCCCGTGTTGATGGTGATGCTGCCCGCGGTGACGAGGCCCGCGTTGATGATCGTGCCCGCGTTATCGACGTAGGCGCGGCCCAGGGAGAGGGTGGCGATGCCAACCGGGGCGGCGGTCACGCCCGAGAGCGTGTCGATCAGGTTCAGATCGCTGGGGCCAAGCGACAGCACGGCGGTCGTGGTGTTGGCGATGGCCTCGATCAGAATGTTCCGCCCGGTGCTCAGCGGCGTGATCGCGACCAGGCCCCCATGGGCGAACACCAGCGGAGCGGTGCCGGTGGAGGCGATGCTCAGTTGATCGGTCTGCAACTGGATCAGCGGCGCGACGATGGTGCCGCCCACCGCGGTTCCGGGCAGGGCGATCAGCGCGCCCGTGGCCAGGATGCCGCCGCCGGGCCGTGTCACGGCGCCGTTGACGACGCCGATCGACGGCGCGGTCAGCACGATCGTGCCGGGGGCGGAGATATTGCCATCGGCCTCGACGGTGCCGAACACCGACAGGGACGCCGTGTTGTTGACGATGACGTTGCCACCGCCCGCCGAGAGATTGGCCAGCGTGCCGGTGGAGGATGTGACCGTGCCCTGGGTCGCGGCATTGCCCAGAGCGGAGATGCTGTTGCTTCCGGCCAGGACGATGTTCCCGGCGGTGGACGTGCCGGTCAGCGTGTCGGCGATCAGCGCGCCCGCGCCTGTCTCGCGGATGTCGCCAGTGGCGTACAGCGCCGCCGTGTTCGCCACGGCGGTCAGGGTCAGCGGCGTGTTGATCGCGACGCTTCCGGCGGTGATCGAGCCGCCGCTGATGACCGTGCCCGCGTTGTCCACATACGCCTGGCCGAGGGACAGGGTCTGGGTGCCGGTGGGACCGGCCAGCGTGCCCGCCAGCGGCCCGCCGGTCAGCGTGTCGATCAGACTCAGGTCGCGCGTGCCCAGGGACAGCACCGTGACCGCGGCGGCGATCGCGCTCGCCGTGGCATCGACCGCGATCGCCCGTCCGGCGCTCAGCGGTGCGATCGCCACCATGCCCGAGGGCGCCGAGATCAGCGCATTGACGTTGGTGGAGGCGATGCTCAGTTGGTCGGTCCGCAGTTGGATCAACGGCGGGATGAATGTGCTCGCGGCGGAGGACGTGCCCAGACTTTGCAGGGCGGCGGCGTCCGCGACCAGCGATCCGACGCTGGCGATGGCGCCGCCGGGGCGGGCCAGGGCGCCCTCGATCACGGTGATCGCGGGCGCGGTCAGGGCGATCGTGCCGGAATGCACCGTGTCGCCGCTCGCCAGGACAGTGCCCACGATGGTCAGCAGCGCCGTGTCATTGACGATGATGTTGCCCCCGAGCGCCGCCAGCCCCGCCACCGAGCCGGTCGCGGAGGTGATCGTGCCCTGAATGGCGACATTGCCCAGACTGGCGATGGTGTTGGCGCCGCTCAGGAGAATGTCGTTGGCGGTGCCGATCACCGTGTTGACGATCAGCGCGCCCGTCCCGGTCTCCTGAACGATACCGCCGCCGTACAGCGCCGCCGTGGCCGCCACGGTGGTCAGTGACAAGGTGGCGTTGATGGTGATGTTGCTCGCGGAGATGGAACCGCCCGAGATCACCGTGCCGCGGTTGTCCACATAAACCTGGCCAAGCGACAGGGTCTGGGTGCCCACCGGACCGGGGGTCATGCCCGCCAGCAGCGTGCCGGACAGCGTGTCGATCAGGTTCAGGTCGCGCGTGCCCAGGGACAGCACCGCCCCGGTCAGACTGCCCACGGCGTCCACCGAGATCGTCCCTCCCACCGTCAGCGGCGCGATCGCCACCATGCCCGATGGCGCCGAGACCAGCGCGGTGGTGCCGGTGGACGAAATGCTCAGGTGATCCGTTTGCAACTGGATCAACGCCGGGCTGATCGTGCCGCCCGTCAACGTGGAGGACGCGATCAGCGAACCGGCGCTGGTGATCGTGCCGCCGGTCAGGGTTCCGAGCCCTTCCATGATGATGATCGCCGGCGCCGACAGCGCGATCGTGCCCGGCGAGTTGCCCGGCGCGTTGATGGTGCCGATGACCGCCAGCGTGCCGGTGGAGGCGAGCCCGGTATCGTTGACGATGACATTGCCGTGAGCGGAGAGCAGGTTCTCCCCCGCCGCCAGGGTGGTGGCGCTGGTGAAGGTGGTGCCGCTCACGATCCGGGTCCGCACGCCGCCGATCTCGGAGATGGCGTTGGTGCCGGTCAGCAGGAAGCCGTTGCCGGAGGTGCCGGTCAGGCCGATCACGTTCAGGCCGCCGTTCGCTCCCTCGCTCACCAGCCCGTCAGTGGCGAGCACGAGATTGCGGGCGATGCCGTTCACGCCAAAACCGGGGAGCACGATGCCGCTGTTGATGACGATCGTGCTGGTGAGGCCCGGCGTGCCGTCGAGGCTGCCAAGCATCAGGGTTTGCGTGCCCTCGGTGCCCGCCGATGTGCCCAGAGTGTTGATCGTGTTCAGCATCGCCTGGGTCAGGTTCAGCCCGCTGCCAAGGGTGCCGAGGGTGATCGGCGAGCCGCTGGTGTGGGGCGCGAAGGCGACCATGCCGTCGGGCGCGTTGATCAGGATGCCGTTCGCGGCGGTGCCCGGCTGCGTGTCCAGGGTGTCGGTGCGGAGCAGGATCCGGCCCGGCGTGACGGCGCCGAGGACATTGCCGGAGACAACGGAAAGGGAACCGGCGGTGAGGATCGTGCCGCGGGCCGGACCGCCCAGGGTGGAGCCGATGAGGTAGCTGGCCGCGGTGTGGTCGATCGTCAGCAGGGCCGAGGTCTCCAGCGAGAGGACGCCGCCCGGTGCGCTGGCGCTGACCAGATCGATCACGCGCAGGGGGCGGTTGCTGAACAGGGTGAGGCCATTGGTCACGCTGAAGCTGCCCAGGTTGGCGATCACGTTGCCAGGATTGGTGAGGATCGCGGCGGCGGCGCTGCCGGTCAGCACGTCGGCGGTGATCAGGCCGCTCTGGGTGATGGTGCCCAGGGCGATGAGTTGCACGAGGCTGGCGCCGATGGTGCCGCCGGTCTGTATCAGGTTCCGCCCCGCGCGCAGCGTCGCGGCGCCGTTGGCGCCGATCAGCGCGGTGGTTCCGATGGTCAGGTCCGCAGCCGCGCCCGTGGCGGCCAGCAGCAGGTTGCCCGCCGTGCCCGCGGCCATGATGCTGCCATTCACCGCCAGCGTCCCGGCGACAGTGATCGAAACGTTGCTGGCATGGATCGTCTGCCCAGAGGACACGGTGAACGTGCCGGAGGCGGGCGTGTCGCCGAAGACGAAATCGCCCTTGGTGACGCCAATGTTGCTCAGCGTGCCGATGCTGTTCAGCGTGCTGCCAAGGTTGATGTCGCCCGTGGCGCCGTTGGTGCTGGCGATCAGGGTCGCGAGGCCGAGGATTGGTGCTCCGGGGTTCTGGGTGATCCCGCCATTGGCCTCCAGGTCCAGGGTGGTGAGGGAGGCGGCGTTGAACGTGCCCGCGATCACGATGGAACCGGCGGTCACGGTGGGCGTGGTGCCGCCGGGCAGGGTGATCGCGCCAATCCGCAGCGTTCCCGCCGTGATCCCTGTCAGGGCGGGCAGTCCCAGGCCGGTACTGGCGCCCAGGGTGAAGGTCAGGCTGCCGGTGGGGGGGGCGAGTTCGACCAGGCCCGCCGCTCCGGCGTTGATCACGCCCAGGGTGGGGAGGCTGCCGGCCTGTAGCCCGATGGTGCCTCCGGCCTGGGAGACGACGGAGCCGCCCGCGGCGAAGCTCAGCGCGTTGGTGCCCGTGGTCAGGAAGACGTTGCCCGCGCTGGCGCTGACCTTGCCCACGATGCTCAGCGCGCTGTTGTCCGCCAGCGTCAGGCTGGTGCCGGACAAAGAGCCGAGGGTGCCGAAGGCATTGGCGGCGCCATTCAGGGTGATCGTGCCATTGGCCGATCCCGACAGAGTGCCGGTGATGAGCGGGCCAGTGCCGCTGATGGCGCCTCCGCTCGCGATCAGGGAGATCGTTCCCGTGGTGGAGCCGCCGGTGGTGATCGCGCCAGGGATCGTGAGGCTCAGCGCCGTCAGCGCCACGGAGGTGGCGCCGAACACCGGACCGGAGACGGTCAGGTCGATCGCCGTGTGCAATCCGAAGCCGCCGGCCGTGGCGGTGGCCGCGTTCAGGGTGCCAATCTGGTTGCCGGGTTGATTGAGCGTGACCACCGTGCCCCTGGCGGTCAGAGCAGGTGCCGTGATCGCACCGGCTGTCTGCGTGATCGGGCCGCGCACGGTATCGATTTCCGCTGCCACCGCGCTGGCCAGCCCACGCAGGACCACGAGGGTCGAGGCTGTGACGTCGGACTGCAAGAAGATGCCGCCCGATCCGCCGCGGGCACCGGCGCTGAGGAAAACGCGGCTCTGGTCCGCCGCCGCGCCAACGCTGGTCGCGATCAAGGGCGCCTGGACGATGATCGCCCCCAGAGGCGTCACGCCCGTGACATCGCCGAAAGAGGCTTCAAGAAAAATACTTCCGCCGCCGCCCGCCGTGATGGTCGCGCCTGGGCTCACGGTGATGCCGCGGCCGGACCGGATGACAAAATTCTCGGCCGAGGTGTTTTGCATCGGGGTGTTGATGACGATGTCGCCCGTGGTGCTGGCGATCGTGTCCAAAAGAACGTTCGCCCGTTCCAGCGCGAGGACATCCGGCGGTATCGTGGCGGTGTTGACGGTGGTGAAGGTGCCGTTGACGGTCAGCGGGGCGGTGTTTTTCAGCCTGAACGCGGCGGCGCGGATGTCACCCAGGGTCGAGATCGCGTTCACGCCCGAAAGATCGATCGATCCCACCGCTGTTCCGATCAGCGTCCCGCCCGTGATCGTGCCCTTGCTCGCGTCGATCGTGCCCGTGTTGGCGATCAGCGACACTGTTCCAATGGTTGAGCCACCCGTCGTGATCGTGCCTGGAATCGTGATGTCGGGCGCGGTCAGGAAGACGGAGGAAGCGGAGACCGGCCCTGTCACCGTGAGGGGCGCGTTGTTGTTGATGATCAGGCTCGGGCTGCTCACATTGCCCAGAGAACCAATCGCATTCGGACCCGACAGGTTGATGGATGTTGAGGAGGTTCCCGTCAGCGTCCCCGTGGTGATGGTTCCGGCACCGCTGATGATGGAGGTGAGGAAAGTGCCTGCCGCGTTCGTGATTAGCGATACGGACCCCGTGGCGGTGCCGCCGGTCGTGATCGTGCCGGGAATGGTGATATTCTGCGCCGTCAGCGCCACGGCTCCGGCGGATAACAACCCCGTCACGGAGAGGGCGGATATACCGGCCCCCTTGAGCGTGAATCCCGCGGCACCACCGGAAACAGCGAAATCGCCCACGCTGGTGGTGAACCCGTTGGTGGTCAGATTGACTGACCCGCCATTGATGGTGCCCGTCAGCGTGCTCACGCTGAGTAGCGTCCCGGTCCCGATGACATCGCCCGTGGCGCGCAGGTCCAGGGGGCGTACGCTGCCACCGTTGATGAAATTGACATTACCCGCGAACGTGATGCCCGTCGCGGTGGCCGTGCCGTTGGCGGCGCCCAGACGGATCGCGCCGCTGCCGATGCCGGTCAGATCGACGAGCGCGCCGCTGCTGCCGACGTTCAGGAGGCCGGGCGTGGCGGGCGCGAACTCGAACAGGCCGCCCGTGATCGTTCCGCCCCGGCCATTGTCGAACAACGCCGCCTGGGCCGACACCGTGCCGCTGGTGCCGGAGCCCACCGTCGCGCCCGCGTTGATGGTGATCCCGGTGCTGGCGGTGGTGCTCAGTCTGACGTCGGTGGTGGCGGAGACGACGTTGCTGACACCGAAGGCGAGGCCGCCGCGGACGACAAGCGAGCCCCCCGCCGCGCTGAAAGTATCGAGGCTGGTGAACTGGTTCGCGCTTGCCGTGACGCCGGACAGATCGGCCGAGGTGGCGGCACTGCCCGTGAGCGTGCTCGTGAGGATCGTGCCGGTTTCCGTGATGCCGCCCGTGGTGGCGACCAGCCGCGCCGTGCCGCCGCTGGCATTGAGCAGGCCGTTGATGGCGATACTGGCGCCGGTCAGGTTGGCGCCCGCCGCCGTGGCGGTTCCCGTCGTGGCGATCGTCAACGCCCCGCCGCTGGTGATCCGCAGACCGTCCCCGCCATTGATGGAACCCACCAGGGTGATCGCGCCGGCGGTGTTGATCAAAACGGCGCCGTTGCCAGGGGCGAAGGTGTCCAGGATGGCGATCGCGTTGGCGGTGCCCTGCAAACCGATGCCGCCCAGTACGCCGAGCGTGCTCGCCAGGGTTCCCGCGCTCACCACCCCCCCCGACACCTGGGCGACCCCGCCGCCAGCGGTGCTGATGTCCAGCCTGCCGGGCGCGGTGACCACGGCGTCGTTCAGGACGATGCCATTCAGGCCCGCCCGCAGGATGATGTTGGGGGCGGTGATCTGGCTCGCGGGGCCGCCGGTGAAGGGGCTAAAGATGATCGCGCCGCTGTTCGTGGGGATGCCGGTGCCCGGATCGCCCGCGGTCATCAGCAGCGTGCCGGTCCCACTGGTCCCGGCGGTGACGTTGACACCGCGGTTGACCGTCAGCGTCCCGCCCGCCTGCAAGATCAGGCCATTGGCGACGGTGACGGAAGTTTGCACATTCAGAGTGCCGGTTGCCTGCACGGTGACACCGCCGGACACGCCAAGCGTGGCCAGCCGTCCGGCGGTCACGACGGAGGGCGGGCTCGATCCATCCGGCGTGGCGAAGGCCAGCGTGCCGCTGCTGAACGCCGAGTCCAGATTGGCGCTGCTGGTATCCGAGGAAACGATGTTGAGATCAGTCGGATCGAGCAGCAGCGAACCGCCCTTTCCGGCGGGTGCGGAACGATCGACGATCCCGGTCAGCGAAAGCCGCCCGCCCGAGACCTCGACGAAGCCGCCATCGCCGCCGGACGCGCCGCCCCTGGCGGTGATCGTGCCGGACATGGATGTAACCCTGGACGACAGCACGACGACCCGGCCGCCCGTGCCGTTGACGGTCGCGTCGGCGGAAATCCGCGCGCCGTCCTGGATCAGCACGCCCTTGGCCATGCGGGCGGGAGCCGCCGTGGGACCGCCATTGGGACCAGCCACGGCGCGGATCAGGGTGGTGCCGATGGCGACCGTGCCGCCGCCCGCGGCGCCTGAGGCATCCACCACCGCGCCCCGCTTCACGATCACCGCATCCGTCGCCAGCAGCCCGATCCGCCCGCCGCGCGTGCCCGGCGCCGTGCCGCGCGCGTCGAGATCGCCGTCAATGGTGATCGACCCGCCCATGCCGTCGATGGTGATCCGGCCTTGCCGGTCGCCCACTGTGCGGGCCTGGATACGCCCGCTCGCGGTCACGAGGTTCGTCACCACGCCATCGACCGCCTGCGCCGTCAGCCGCACTGTGCCGCCATCGGCACGGATCGTGCCGGTGTTGGTCACCAGCGAGTCGATGCCGTCCGGCGCCCGCGTCACCGCGCCAGTGACGTTCACCGTCACCATCTTGTCGCCGTACAGATCCAGCGTCGCCGTCCGCGCGCCCGCCAGCACGACATGGCCGAGACGCGCGTTGATCTGACCCGCGTTGGCGACACCCGGCGCCACCAGCGAGGCGAGACCCGCGCCCCGGATCGTGATGTTGCCCTCGTTGACGATGCGCGCGTTCGGGTTGCCCGCCCGGTCGAGCACGATCCTGCCGCCCGCCATGAAGCGCGCCGGATCGGTCCCGGCGGCGGACACCACCAGACCGGCGGTGTTCACCTGCGCGCCCTGGTGGAACACCACGCCCGACTGGTTCACCAGCACGACCTGGCCGTTGGCGCTGATCCGCCCGGCGATCTGCGACGGGCTGGAGGAATTCACCGTGTTCAGCGCGATGGCCCGTGCGTTCGGCTGCTGGAACGTCACCGATTGCTGAGCACCCACGTCGAAGCTCTGCCAGTTGACGGCGGCGCGCTGCGAGGACTGGGTGATGGTCGTGTTGCTGGTGCTCTGCGTGATCGCCGCCGCGCCACCGGCCACGACGCCGCCCGTGGGCCGCGCGTTGGGGGCGGGCTGCGCGCTCGCGGGCACCGACAGCACCATCAGGGCGACCGCCTGCAACGCCGTGCTGACCATCAGCGCCGAACGGCTTCGCCGCGCGACTCCCACCAGACGGATCAGACCCCGTTCGCGCTTCCCCTGCCCGTGCCGTCTGGCCATCAGAGATCTCCCCGCGTCAGCGATATCCAAAGAGGCTTTGTCAGGCCTGGACGTTTCATTGGGTTTGATACCAAGGACAACAGTGGCTGACCCATCGCCCTGTTCCCCGTCATCCCCCGGCCCGGCCGGGTGATCCGCCGCGGCACCGCGCTGGAACGGATCTCCCGGCCGGGCCGGGGGATGACGATGAGGGCGCGCGCGTGTTTCATCGTTCAGAACCGCCCGACCAGACGCCAGTACAGACCAATGCCGTTCAGATCGGCGGTCGAGGGCGGCGGGCGTTTGGTGAAACGCGCCAGCGCCTCCAGGTCCAGTTCGACGTATTTGGTGATCTGCAACCGCATCCCGCCCCCGGCCGAGGTCAGGCGGGCATTGGCGTCGAGGCTCTGGTTCTGCCAGGTCTCGCCCCAGTCGTAGAACAGATAGAACTGGCTCGCGATTTCCGCGCGGCTGCCAATGCCGGACAGGTCGATGGTGGTGTTGAGTTGCAGTTCTAGCGTCGCGGCCAGCGCCTTGTCGCCGGGCACCTGGCCTGAATAGAAGCCGCGCGTGAAGCGGGAGCCGCCGAGATAGAACTGCTCGGCGGGCGGCAGGACATCGTTCGACCACTGCCCGGTGAGGAAGCCCATCAGCGCCACACTGGCGCCATCCCAGGGCGCGAACAGGGTCTGGGTGCGGCTGGCCTCGAAGCGGATCGCGGTGAAAGTGTGCCGCTCGTTCGCGCGGGCCGTGCTGGGGGTCTGGGCCTCGCCGTGATAGCCGCCCAGGATGTCGAGCCCGCGGGAGAGACGCGCGGAGAGCTGGCTGGCCGCTGGGCGCTCACCGCCCAGAAACACGTCCGATGTGATGAAATCCTGCCCGAGGCGCAGCACACGCACCTCATCCGCGCTGGTCTGCGCGGTGACGCCCCCCGCGTTGATCTGGCTGACCGATTCCAGAGCGTCGAACGCGGCGTAGACCGTGAGATTGCGCTGACGCGAGCGGATCACGGGATAGGCGAGTTGCGCGCCGAAGATGTTCGTCACGCTGTGAAAGCCCAGGGCGCCGAGGGAACCGGTGGGATCGGTGGTGCCCGCGCCGCCATAAAGACGGAGTTTCAGGCCGGAGGCGCCGATGAAGAACTCGGTGGAGATCTGGCCGAAATTCTGACTGTTCGGGAAAGTGTGGAAGAAGGAAACCTCGGTCTTGTCGCCCCAGGCGGTCAGCGCGTTGAGATCGAAAATCCCCAGGAACTGAATCGGCCCCGTGAGGGAGAAGGCGCGGTTATCCACGGAAACCTGTCCGGCCACCCGTTTCAGGCTGACCTGCGCGATCAGGGTCAGCGCGCCCGGTTCTTCCTTCGAGGGCTCCAGCACCGTGTTGACGCTGATGCCGGGGATGTCCTGCGCCAGCAGGATGAACCGCTCCAGCGTGGCGGTGTCGATCGCCGCTTTCTCGGTCAGTTGATTGAGGAAGCGCAACACCATCGCCCCGGCCGGGCCGATGTCGCCATCCAGTTTGACGGCGGCGATGCGGCCTTCCGTCACCTGATAGCGCACGATGCCGCTGTTGCGTTCGATGCTCAACGACACCGCGCTGAGCGCGTAGCCGCGCGAGCGATAGTGGCGCAGAATGTCCTGCCGCGCCTTGTTGAGTTGCGTCAGCGGCACCGCCGGGCCGGTCAGACCCTCAATGTAAGGCCGCAGTTCATCGCCGAACAGCGACGCGCCCTGGATGTCCACCTGACGGACCGTGAGCGGAATGTTGGGCACTTCGCCCTCATCCATCGCGCCCGGCGTGATGCCATTGGGTGAGACTTTTGGCACGTTCCGCGGCACGATTCGTTCAATCGGCGAGTTCGTGGGGGGAACCTGCACTCCGGTGATCGGCGCCTGCGCCCAGACCGGGCTCATCAGGGCCGGGTTCATCAGGGCCGGCGTCATCGTGGCGAGTGTCAGGGCCGCCGCCGCGAGGCTCCGCCGTTTGTGGGGAACGCGAAAGCCCATCACGGGACCGGAACGCACGGCGCACTCGGGAAGGTTCACGGTTCCGCCCTTTTTGGCTAATTCCGGACTGACACGGACAGATTGCATTCGCTCTAGCAAAGGCCATGCCGCATTGATAGCCGCCT
>JAYVCG010000108.1:0-4023 GCA_043750075.1 Acetobacteraceae bacterium
TGCCACGTAGCGGTTCAGCACCCGGCTGGCGGCGGGCCGGCCAAACCGGTGCTCCAGATCCATCAACAGGAAAGCGAGGTCATAGGCCACGTCGATGCGGGCCAGGGTCTCGTCGAACTCCAGCGCGTCGAACGGGACCGGCTTCCCCCGCCAGAAGCAAAAATTGCCGAGATGCAGGTCGCCATGGCAGCGGCGGATGAAGCCTGCCGTGGCGCGTGCTTCCCGCCATGCGGCACGGGAAGCAAGGCTGGACAGCATCGCGTCGCGCCAGGCAATGATCCTGTCCTCCGGCAATCCGGCGTCCCGCGCTGAACGGACATTGCCCTCGGCGATTGCCGTCATGTCCGGAATGAGACCCTGGATTGGCGGCAACGCGGCGTGACAGGCGGCCACGGCATCGGCGATCTCATCCAGTAAAAACGGCTTCAGACGATCGGCGGCGGGACCAGGAACATCCATCACGGGGACGCAGCGGGCCATGCGGAGCACCCAGTCGATGACCTCGCCCGTGCCGCCAAGGGCCAGCGTCCCGTCAGGCTGGCGGGTAACGGGCACGGCATCGCGGTACAGGCCCGGCGCGGCCGGTGCGTTCAGCGCCAGTTCGCGTTCGCAGAAGTGGCGCCGGTCCTCGATGCGGGTGAAATCGAGGAAGGGCAGCCGGATGGCTTTCTTCAACTTCCAGGCCTCGTCCTGGCTGACGAAAACGTACGAGATATGCGTCTCAATGGGGGCATTTCCGGCCAGCCCGGCCAGGAACGCCACGGTGTCCGTCTGATCCAGTGGCGCGGTCATGTGCGGGTCAGGGGAACAGTTTGCCGGGCGTCCAGCCGCCATCGGGCGTGCGCTCGAAGATCGTGCGGTCGTGCAGGCGGTGGGGCATGTCCTGCCAGAACTCGAACCGGTCCGGCAGCACGCGGTAGCCTGACCAGTGTGGCGGGCGGGGGATGGTTTCGCCGGGGTATTGGTCCTCGAATTGTTTCAGGCGGCGCTCCAGTTCGGCCCGTTCCGCCAGCGGGCGGGACTGGTCGGAAGCCCAGGCGCCGAGGCGGGAAAGGCGGTGGCGGGAGGCGTGGTAGGTGTCGGCCTCGGCGGCGGTGACGGGTTCCACGCTGCCCTCGATCCGGATCTGGCGGGCGAGGGATTTCCAGTGGAACAGCAGCGCGGCGAAGCTGTTGGCACGCAGTTCGCCGCCCTTGCGGCTTTCCGTGTTGGTGTAGAAGACGAAGCCCCGGTCATCGGCTTCCTTCAGCAGGACCATGCGGGCGGAGGGGCGTCCTCCCGCCCCCACGGTCGCCACGGTCATGGCGTTGGGATCGGCGGGTTCGCTGGCCGCGGCTTCCGTCATCCAGTCGTGGAACCATGCGAAGGGGTCGGTCGTGCTCATCGGGTGCCTTGTCCTGTCTGGCGCGCGGGACTGTGCGTCGGGCGGGCCGACTGGGCAATCGGTGAAGAGAACCCGAACCACGAGTTCCGAAATCGGCACGGGACGAAATTGGCCAGGCAAGTCCCTTCCGGTTGAGGGAAGGATGGACGATCCTTCTGGGTCGTGGCCCAGGGAGAAGCGCCCATGGATCAGGAATTGCGTCTGATCTGGCTTTATTGCTGGATCATTGATGCCGTGCGGTCAATCTCGTGGAGTGGCCGCCTTCGCACGAGCGGCCCCACCCCGGAACTGACTGACGAGGAAGTGCTGACCATCGAGCTCTGGGGTGAGATGGAAGGACTGGCGAGCGACGCCGCGATCTGGCGTCACGCGCGGGATTATCTGGGGGACTGGTTCCCCCGCCTCGGCGCGGAATGGAATTTCACCCGCCGCTGCGCCAACCTTCACGTCCTGAAGGAAGAGATCCAGCGGCGCGCGTTCCGGCCCACTGTGGACTGGAATGCGTTTGACGGCTTGCCCTTGCCGGTTTGCAAACTGGCCCGGGCGAACCGGGACCGACGCTTCCGTGGTGAGGCGGCGCGATCATATTGCGCGGCGAAAGACGAGAAGTATCACGGCTTCAAGGCCGGAGTGTTGATGAACTCCGAGGGCGAGATATTCCGGGTCTGGCTGGGGGCCGCGAATATCGACGAACGCGTCATGCTGGAAGCGGCCTCCATCGCCATGCCGGGATTGCTGCTTGCCGACAAGGGGCTGATTTCAAAAGCATTATCGGCCGTGCTCGCGGAGCGGGAGGTCTTGCTGACGACGCCGATGCGGAAGAACATGCGGGACGATCGGCCTCCATCCATCGTCCAGCACGCGATGCGGCTTCGCCGCCGGATCGAGACCGCGTTCGGCCGTCTCGTGGACGGGTTCAACATCACCCGGACGCACGGACGCGACTTTCGACGGTGGTCCGCCAGAGTTTGCCGCAAGGTGCTGGCTTACAACGTACTGCTGCATCTCGATCAGGCGATGAGCGTGGCCTGACCGGGGAGAACTCGTGGTTCGGGTTGAAGAGAGGAAAAGATTGGATGCCAGAAGCCAAATCATGGCATGAAAAGGGATGATGCCAAAAGGAATGACGCCAGACCGGATGTTCCAGGATCGGGAGGCGCTCGCCACTCTGTGTGAGCGGCACGCGATCAGGCGGCTGTCACTGTTCGGGCCGGTGCTCAAGGGCACCGCCGGTCCGGACAGCGATGTCGATCTGCTGGTGGAATTCATCCCAGGATCGGAACCGGGTTTACTGCGTCTGGCGGCGATCGAGGCGGAATTCTCGGCCCTTCTGGGCGGGCGGCGGGTCGATCTGCGCACACCGGCGGACCTGAGCGCGCATTCCCGTGAAGAAGTGCTCCGCACCGCGGCGCTCGCCCATGCGGCCTGAGGATCGTATCCGGGTGATGCACATGTTGGAGGCCGCTGAGGCGGTCGCGGCATTCATCGCCGGCCGCTTGTTGCCCCAGGGCCCGGCGATGATCGTGGAACGTGAGAATTTTTCAGGGCGCCACACGGCCGGTGCCCCTTGCCAGCCGCGCGCGGGTCTCTGACCGGGAGAGAGCGCCCGCCCCTTGCCCGGAACACGCCCCTTGTGTCACCACAACCCGGCGATGGCCGCATAACGCGACATTTTTCCAGAGGACCGGCATGGTCGATAGCGTCCCCCCCCTTCGCGGCACCCTGATGGAGGGCAAACGCGGCGTCATCATGGGCGTCGCCAACAACCGCTCGCTCGCCTGGGGCATCGCCGAGGCCTGCGCCGCGCAAGGCGCGCAACTGGCGTTCAGCTATCAGGGCGAGGCGCTGGAACGGCGCGTGAGACCGCTGGCCGCCTCGGTCGGGTCGGACCTGCTGGTGCCCTGCGATGTCACGGATGACGCCAGCGTGGACGCGGCGTTCCAGACCATCGGATCGCGGTGGGGGCAGATCGACTTCCTGGTGCATGCCATCGCTTTCGCCGACAAGGCGTATCTGCGGGGCCGGTATGTCGATACGCCGCGGGCCGCGTTCCTCCAGGCGATGGACGTGTCCTGCTATTCGCTGCTGTCGGTCGCGCAGCGCGCGCTGCCGCTGATGAAACCGGGCGGCAGCATCCTGACCCTGACCTATTACGGCGCCGAGAAATGGGTGCCGCATTACAACGTCATGGGCGTGGCCAAGGCGGCGCTGGAGGCCTCCGTCCGTTACATGGCCGCCGATCTGGGCACGGCGGGGATCAGGGTCAACGCGATCTCGGCGGGACCGATCAAGACCTTGGCCGCCTCGGGCATCGGCGATTTCCACTATATCCTGCGCTGGAACCAGTTGAATTCCCCGATGCGGCGCAACGTCAGCATCGAGGAAGTGGGCGGCGCCGGTGTTTATCTGCTGTCCTCCCTGTCCGGCGGCGTGACGGGGGAGGTGCATCATGTCGATTGCGGCTATCACCTGGTGGGCATGAAACACCCTGACGCACCGGATATCGGGATCGAGCAGGGATGAGCCACAACACCTTTGGCCATTTGTTCCGGGTCACCACCTGGGGCGAAAGCCATGGTCCGGCGATTGGCTGCGTGGTGGACGGATGCCCTCCGAGGCTGGCGTTGAGCGAGGGCGAT
>JAYVCG010000109.1:0-2970 GCA_043750075.1 Acetobacteraceae bacterium
TCCGCCGCCGAGTGGCCGCGGCGGATGCAAATGGCCAGCACCGTGCTGGATCGCGCCGCCCGCGCGGGCCGGACTGTCGCCTTGCTCGCCACCGCCGCCGGAGAAACGGGCGCCCTCCCGAAAGCCACCGCGCCGATGCCGGTGGGCGATCTGCGCGCCCGGCTTGGCGCGCTGCGGCCTGAGCCCTGGCCCTCCGCCCGCGCCGCCGCCGTGCCGCGCGACTGGACGCATCCAGGCACCGACGTGGTGTACATCGCGGACGGATTGATGGACGGCTCCGACTTCGCCGCGTTCGAGAAAGCCCTGGCCGCTCTCGGCAAGATCACCGAGATCTGCTGCGCCGTGACCCCGCCGCGGCTGTTGCTGCCGCCGGAATCCGAGGCGGATCGCATGGTGGTGCGCCTCGCCCGCGCCGGGGATGACACCGTTGAGGATACCGCCGTGCTGGCGCGCAGCCTGGACGGACGCACCCTGGCCCGCGCCACCATCCATCTGGCCGCCGGGGAGACGGTGGGCACCGCCCCGCTGATGCTGCCGCTGGAACTGCGGAACCGGATCAGCCAACTGGTGCTCGACGGCCCGCCCTCGGCCGGAGGGGTCGTGCTGGTGGATGAACGCTGGCGGCGGCGGCCAGTGGGATTGCTGACCACCGACCTGACCTCCGCCGACGCACCGCTGACCGGGGCGCTGTTCTATCCCCGCCGCGCTCTTGCCCCTTACGCGGAGCTACGCGATGGCGACCTGACCAGTTTGCTGCGCGGCGAAATCTCGGTGCTGCTGCTGGCCGACCGCGTGCTGACCAGCGGGCCGGAACTGACCGCTCTCACCACCTGGGTCGAGAAGGGCGGGCTGTTGATCCGCTTCGCCGGTCCCCGTCTCGCCGAGGCCGCCTCGCCCGATCCGCTGTTGCCCGTGCGGCTTCTGGGCGGGGAACGCCAGCTTGGCGGCACGATGTCGTGGAATGAGCCCATCAGTCTCGCGCCTTTTCCCTCCACCTCGCCCTTCACCGGGATCGCCGTGCCGCCGGAAGTGCGGATCACCCGCCAGGTTCTCGCCGAGCCCGGCGCCGATCTCGCCTCCCACACCTGGGCTTCGCTGGTCGATGGGACGCCGCTGGTGACGCGGCGGGCGTTCGGTTCGGGACAGGTGGTGCTGTTTCATGTCACCTCCAACGCGGACTGGTCCAACCTGCCGCTGTCGGGCGTATTCGTGGACATGCTGAACCGTCTGATCGCGCTGTCCGCCGGGGTGGCGAGCACCGCCGATGCCACCGTCCTGCCGCCCGCCGAAACGCTGGACGGGTTCGGCCGCCTTGGCCGCCCGCCCGAAGCGGCGCAAGGGCTCGCCGCCGGTGCCTTCGCCACCACACCGGTCTCACCCAAACACCCGCCCGGCCTGTACGGCCCCGAGAACGGACGCCGTGCCCTGAACCTGAGCGCCGCGGCCCCGAAGCTGGAACGCGCCCCACGGGTCAGCGGGGCGGCGGTCGAACCCCTGGGCGATACCCCGCGCGAGCGTGAATTCGGCCCGCCGCTGCTGGCCGCCGCGATCGTGCTGCTGACCGTCGATCTGCTGCTGGCCCTCGGCCTGCGCGGCCTGCTGCGGCGAAGCGTGGCCGCGATGCTGGCGCTGATGCTGGCGGCGCCGCTGGCCCAGGCGCAAACGGTGGCGAATGCGGCGTTGACGACGCGGCTGGGATATATTGCCTCGGGCGATTCCCGGATCGACGCGAACACGGAAGCAGGCCTTGTGGGGCTGTCGGAATACGTCAACCGCCGGACGGCGGCGGCACTGGCCAAACCCGATGCGGTGGAGCCAGGACGCACCGATCTCAGTGTCTATCCGCTGCTGTACTGGCCGATCGTGGCCGACGCCCCCATTCCCTCAGCCGAGCAGTCCAAGGCGCTGAACGATTACATGGCGCGCGGCGGCATCATCCTGATCGACACGCGGGAGGCGGGCTCCGGCGCCGGTTTCGCCCCCGGCACGGATCAGGCGCTGAAACGCGTTGCCCGCGATCTGGCGATCCCGCCTCTGGCGCCGCTGACCACCGAACATGTGCTGGCGCGGGCGTTCTATCTGCTGAACGATTTCCCTGGCCGCTTCACTGGCGATCCGGTCTGGGTGCAGCGCGACCAGGACCGCGCCAACGACAGCGTCTCCCCCGTCATCATCGGCGGCAACGACTGGGCTTCCGCCTGGGCCGTGGACGCGCGGGGCAACAATCCTCACGCGGTCATTCCAGGCGGGCAACGGCAGCGGACACTGGCCTACCGGTTCGGGGTCAATCTGGTGATGTACGCGCTGACGGGGAACTACAAAGGCGATCAGGTGCATATCCCGGCGATCTTGCAGCGGCTGGGGCAGTGAGGGTGGGTACGGGGGGCGAGAAGCAATGACCAGGGGAGCGGATAAATTTATAATGCTCGATTTCGTCATGATCCAAGACCTGTTCCTGGACCGCGGTCAACAGGAAATGACACCACAAAGGCACAAAGACACAAAGGCATCTCGTTGAATTCACGGGGATTTCTTTGTGTCTTTGTGTCTTTGTGGTGTATTTTTCTTTCTTTCCGCCAGCACGGCGCGGACAGGCACTCGTAAGGCTCACGCAGCCGCTTCGGAAACCGGATCCTGGCGTGAGCAGGGCATGTTTATGAATTATCTCGCTGTCTCCACCGCTCACACCGCCCGCCGCGCGAAATCCACCACCGCCGCGAACCCTTGTTCCGTCCCGAGCGCGAGCCTCGTGCCGTCCGCGCTCCAGGCCAGTGCCGTCACCGGACCGCGTCCAGGCGGGGCGATGGGAAGGATGCGGGAGGAAGTAATGTCGGCGACGACCACCAGCCCATCCTCGAACCCTCCGGCGACCAGTTCTTCCTTGGGGTGGCAGGCGACCTGGGTGCAGTTGATGCCGTCGCCGCCCGCGAGTTCGATCGGCGCCTTGCCCATGGGACCGCCGCCGAAGAA
>JAYVCG010000110.1:0-9092 GCA_043750075.1 Acetobacteraceae bacterium
CCAGGCGGTGCAGATCGGTGAAAAGGCGCTCGATCTGATCGTTGATCCAGGTGTCGTCGCGTCCCTCCATGGGGGTCGCGCAGCCGATGATGGTGGCGGAGAAATCGCGATCGACGCTGACCTCGAACCGATCCGACAGCACGGTGCGCGCGAGGCGTTTGGACACATGGAACCGGTCCAGCGGGATGACCCCGCGCCGTTCCGGATCGAGCCAATGGAGTTTGCTGCCCTGGCGTGTTTCGGCCATGGGGAACATGCCCAAACTATAGGCATGCAACAGCATATCGGCGGTCAGTTCCATGGAAGGCTCATCCAGGAAGAACAATGGATGGTTTCCAAAGGCCCGCCGTCATGCGGAGCATGCCCTGGGCATGACGGCGGAGGTCCAGGAGGCAGAGCCTCCCAAGGGGCAATGGGGCGGGGCGGCGGGGCAGCGCCCCGCGTTCTTCCATGCGAACGGCGATCCCAGGGGCAAATCCCCAGGCTCTTGCCGCCACGCGTTTGAGGTGGACTAATGGGGCATCCTCCACGCACTGAAAAGGAAGAAACCATGGTCAGGTTCACCTGGGAACACGTTCACCTCCGCTCGCCCGACCCCGAGGCGACCGCCCAATGGTATCACGACAAACTCGGCGCGGATGTCATTCGCACGAAGAACGCCGATGGCTCAACCCGTATCGACCTTAATCTGGCCGGGCAAAAAGTGTTCATCGCGAAGGCCGAGCCGTCGAAGGCCGCCGCGGCGCCGTCCTCGCCCTACATGGGTCTGGATCATTTCGGCATGACGGTGGAAGACATGGACAGCGCGGTGGCGGAACTGAAGGCCAAGGGCGTGGTCTTCACCATGGAGCCGACACAGATCCGGCCCGGCACCAAGATCGCGTTCCTGACCGCGCCGCAGAACGTCTCGATCGAAATCCTGCAACGGGACTGAGGAAGCCCGGCTGGCACGGGTTCACTCCGCGCCAGGGGTTGCTCATTCCGCCGCCTTGGTCATGAACGTGCCAGGGTCGGCGCCGACGCGCCCGCTGGCCCCTGGGTCCGCCTTGGCGAGCTGGAAATCGTACTTCACCGCGCGGGCGCCTTTCACCGGCGAGGTGGCATCCTCCGATGCCGCGACCACCAGCGAGGCGGAGACTCCGAACACCGTGTCGGAATCGATATAGGCGTCGTCGCCGAAATACAGCGCCGTGACCAGTTCGCGATGCCCCCCGGCGCCGATCAGCATGTGGATATGGGACGGGCGGTTGCCGTGCCGGCCTTGCGCCTGGACCAGCGCGCCCACCGGCCCGTCCATCGGGATCGAGTAACCCAACGGCCGCACCGTGCGGAAATGATAGCGCCCGTCCGCGCCGGTGCGGAAATTGCCGCGCATGTCCATCTGGCCGCCGTCGCGTTCCTGCAAATCGTACAGCCCGTGCTCGCTGGTCTGCCAGACCTGGATCAGCGCGTTGGGAATCGGGGCGCCATCGGTGCCGGTGATCCGGCCATGGATGACGATCGTTTCGGCGGTGGGTTTCTCCACGATGTGCGCGCCCATCGGCAGTTCCGGGGCGCCCTCGCGGAAGAACGGGCCGAGCAGGCTGCTTTGCGAACCGAGTTCCTTGGCTTTCCTGTCGTGCAGCGCATTGACCACGGCGCTGACGCCCAACACGTCGGACAGCAGAATGAACTCCTGGCGGACCGGCGTGCAGGCATGACCGACGGCGGTGAGGAACTGCAACCCTTCGATCCACTCCGCCGGGGTCAGTTCGACCTCGCGGACGAAGGCGTGCAGATGGCGCACGGCGGCGTCCATGATTTGTTTCAGGCGCGGATTCGCGGTCGTGGCCATTTGCGCCAGCGCGGCATCGGTGATGGTGAATTCGTCGAGATCGGCCATGGCGTCCTCCGGTGTTTGACGTTTGTTTAGCAGGGTCGCGCCGTGTCAGCATGGAGCGCGCACAGACGATGCACCTCACGCAGCATACGGTCATTCAGGCCAAGCGCGTCAAGGGAAGCCAGTGTATGGCTCAGATATTCCATGCACGAGCCCAGGGCGCCAGAGGCGGTGGCGACGTACTGGGCCACACGCTCCAGGTCGAGGCGGCGGACATAACGCGGTCCGGTCCGGTTGACGACAAAGGTGATCGCGCGGACCGGCCCGCCGGAGGCCGCGACGGAGACCCAGCGTGGCTCGTAACTAAAGGTGAACAATTCGCGGCGGAAGGGCAGCAGCAGTTCCTCGCGCGCCTGATGTCCTGGCACGCGGAACAACGCGCCCGCCGCCATGCCGCCGCGGTCCAGGCCCAGCATGAGGCCGGGGTTTTGGGGGGAGCCGCGTCCGGCTTCGAGCCAGAGGCAGTACGAGCGGTGCCAGCCGCGCACCGTACCCGCGCGCTGCTTGGCGAAATGCATCGCCGGGTTCCACATCAACGAGCCATAGCCGAACAGCCAGACATCCTCACGCGCCGGGTGTCCGGCGAGCATGGTGTCAAGGCAGGCGGCGATCTCGGCATCCGTGCGCACCTTCATGCCGGGGGGCACGCGCTTCCGCGCGGCCTCGATCAGCGAGCCGTCGCGCAGGGCGTCGCGGGTGATGATGATGCGCTGGGGTTCTTCCGTCATGGAAGGGTTTGTGCCGTGGGGCGTGGCGGCACCGCAAGGGCGGGGACCGGCGCTTTCCCGGTTTCAACGCCCGCCCCCGCACGGAGGACGGAGAAACCGGGAAAGCGCGGGAGACCGCCCCCCGTTTCACTCTCCGCCGATCTGTTCCAGGATGGCTCCGATCAAACCAATAAAGGAGGAAACCCAATGCTATCAAGGCGCCAGGGGGGTGCGCTGCTCGCGGCCACGGTGATGACCGGCATGGCCAGCGCGCACGCTCAAACACAGAAACCGATCACGATTGGTTTTGGCATGGCACTGACCGGCGGGCTCGCGCCCAACGGCAAAGCCGCGCTGTTCGCCATGCAAATCTGGGAGAAAGAGATCAACGCCCGCGGCGGCCTTCTGGGCCGTCCGGTGAAGCTGGTTTATTACGATGACCAGTCGAACCCCTCGACGGTGCCAGGCATCTACACCAAGCTGCTGGATGTCGATAAGGTCGATATCGTGGTCAGTGGTTACGCCACCAACATGGTGGCGCCCGCGATGCCGGTGGTGATTGGGCATAACCGCACCTTCCTCGCGCTGTTCGGTCTCGCGACCAACTCGGAATTCAATTATCCGAAATATTTCGCGATCCAGCCGGTCGGCGGTCCCAAACCCAAGGAGGCGTTCGCGCGCGGCTTTTTCAGCGTGGCGATGGCGCAGAACCCGAAACCCACGACCGTCGCCATGATCGGCGCCGACGCGGAGTTTCCGCGCAACGCGATGGATGGCGCGCGGATCGTGGCGAAGGAACTGGGGCTGAGGGTCGTTTACGACAAAACCTATCCGCCCGCGACGACCGATTATTCCCCCATCGTGCGGGCGATCCAGGCGACCAATCCGGACATCGTGCTGGTATGTTCGTATCCGCCCGATACCGTGGGGATGATACGCGCCGCCAATGAAGTCGGCCTGAAGACGAAACTGTTTGGCGGCGGCATGGTCGGGCTGCAAAGCACGGCGATCAAGGTGCAGCTTGGGCCGTTGATGAACGGCATCGTCGATTACGATTTCTGGCTGCCCTGGTCGAAACTGGCCTCGCCGGCCAGCCTGGAGTTCCTCAAGAAATATCAGGCCGGGGCGAAATCCATGGGTGTGGATGAGCTTGGCTATTATCTGCCGCCCTTCGCCTATGCCTACATGGAAGTGCTGGAACAGGCGGTCATCGCGGCGGGGAGCCTGAACGACGACAAATTCGCCGAGGCACTGCGCAAGGGCACGTTCAAGACCATCGTGGGCGACATCAGGTTCGGCTCGAACGGCGAATGGATCGAGCCGCGGGTGCTGGCGGTACAGTTCCAGAACGTGAAGCCGAACGACATGGAACAGTTCCGCGATCCGAAGACCGAGGTAATCCTCTGGCCGCCGGAACTGAAGACGGGGGAGATTCAGTATCCGTATTCGGATGTGAAACGGCAGTAGTCACGGCACGGCCTGGCGGGGCGGCTCGTCAGGCCGGAGTCACGGGATGGGTGCGCCGTCCGGAGACGCATGATCCGGCATGAGGCTTCTGGCCCAGGAGGGAAGAGGCGGGCTGGTGTGCCTGACACGGCCTTCGTCGATGGAGATCAAAAGACGGGGACGCATGCCCGTGTTGTCGAGAATGAAGCAACGATCCGCGAGACCCATCGCGGCTGGCAGATGGGCGAGACTTCTGGCGTGACGCCGCAGAATGACCGGCACCGGAACATCGTGGCCGCCCCGCGCGACCCGCTCACGCACGCGGGCGAGGGAACTGAGCACGCTTCTGAGGCCCACGAAAACAAGGGTGATTTTGTATCCGGCCGCTTTCGCGCCAGCCATGACGCGTAACTCTCCATGACCTGAGAGTGTGGTCTCCATCGCGAAGCTCCGCGCGTCCCGCATGAGCGCCAAACGTTGCTCGTGCGCGATCCGTCCGGCCTGGAGCATGATGGCGGGCTCGCCGCGATGATCAGGATTGATCTGGCGCGCGATGACATCGGGATTGATCACCGTCAGTTTTCCGGCCACCCGGAAACGCGCGACGAGGGTGGATTTGCCCGCGCCGTTCGGACCCGCGAACATCCAGAGCTGCGGACGCATCGTCACAAGCGGCGAATGACCGTGTCCGGGCCATCGAGATTGATCCGCACCAGATGCCGCGTTCCGTTGGGATCGTGCCGGATCATCAATCCCTCCGGCATATCTTCGTCGCATGTGTAACCGGCGGTGCCCGCGTCCAGCACCTCACGCAAAGCCCAGTCTGCTGCCTGCTGTTCAAGCAGAGTGGGGATGGCGTTCCATAACGCGTCAAGGTCGTTCGCAGGCTTGATGGCACTCACCGGATGGCCTTCCCTCAAAACACATCGAGCCGCCCGCCATCATGGGCAGCGGACAGTCCGTGACATCGGCATGGATCGCACGTCTTCAACCCGGTGGAGACAGAATTCCGCGCGCGCCGGTTCATGCCCGTGACAGATGTGCATCTCAGGGGCACCACACCCTCTGCTACCGCGCGTCCCCCGGCTTCGACGACGCGATGAACACTTCGCGGCTGGTGAACGACATCCAGAGCCGCCGTCCGTCGATGAAATCCTCCCCCACCAGCGCGTCACCCACGCCCGCGTCTACCGGCAGCACGGACAGCAGCGGCTGACGCGCCACAGCCGGGCCAATCTTCAGCAACCCAAACCGGTGCAGCCGCGACTCCTGAGAGCCCGGCCCGGCGCCGTGATGCCGTACGATGGGGTCACTCGCCAAAGTCTGGGCTGTCAGTCCCAGGCGTGCCGCCATGCGCACGCCGATGGTCGTCGCCTGCGCCCCGGTGTCGAGCAATCCCATGCCTTGCACGCCATCCAGTTCCAGCGGGATCAGCAGACGGTCCCGCAACGCCCGCACTCCGGCGACCCGCTCCATCGGTTCCTTCCACGGTGGCCGCACATCGGGACACACCCTGGGCCGGTACAGCGTCATCTGTCCGCCCGGCGCGTCGATGTCGAGGTCATAGGCCAGCAGCACATCGGCCCCCAGCACGCCATCGGCATTCAGCACGGGACCAAAATTGAACTGCCCGACGGGAAGCCGCCGCAACGGAAAACGCACTCCGCCCAGTACAAGCCCCGGAATGATCGCGTCCTGAGCCGCGTAAGCCCCGCCCATGCCCACGGAACGGGTCATGGAACGCGCATCCCGCGCCAGCCCCAGACGGGTGACGGCACGCTCGGACAGCATGGTGAGTTCAGCGCCGGTATCGACCAGCAAAGTGACCCATTTGCCATCAATTCCGGCGGGCACGACCAGCAACCGGCTGCGGGTTTCCAACGGCATCTTCGTGACCACGACGAAATCGCACATCAGCGGATCGGACCCGCAGGCGCTGGTCAGCATGAGCAGCAAAAGTCCGATCCAACGCCACGCGAGGTTCATGCCGGGTCAGGTCTCACAAAGTCCCGCCGCGCCGCCCCACCATCGCCCCCAATCGCAACCGCAACGCATTCAGTTTGATGAACCCCTGAGCGTCCACCTGATCGTAAGCGCCCTGATCGTCCTCGAACGTCACGACCCGCGTGTCGTACAGGCTGTGCGGCGATTCGCGGCCGATGCAGGACACATTGCCTTTATAGAGCTTCAACCGCACGCGCCCCGTCACGCTTTTCTGGCTCTCGTCGATCAGCGCCTGGAGCATCCGCCGCTCCGGGCTGAACCAGAAGCCGTTGTAAATCAGTTCGGCATAGCGCGGCATCAGACTGTCCTTCAGATGCGCCGCCTCCCGGTCCAGGGTGATGCTTTCCATGGAGCGATGCGCCTGCAACAGGATCGTGCCGCCGGGTGTCTCGTAAATACCGCGCGACTTCATGCCGACGAAGCGGTTCTCCACCAGGTCGAGCCGCCCAATGCCATTGGCTTTCCCCAGTTCGTTCAGCCGGGTCAGCAACGCCGCGGGCGACAGGCGGATGCCGTCGATGGCAGTGGGATCGCCATGCTCGAAATCCATCGAGATGACGGTCGCCTTGTCGGGCGCGTCCTCGGGCCGGATGGTGCGCTGATAGACGATCTCGTCCGCCTCGACCGCCGGGTCTTCGAGGATTTTTCCCTCGGACGAGGAATGCAGCAGGTTGGCGTCCACGCTGAACGGCGCCTCGCCGCGCTTGTCCCTGGCGATGGGGATCTGGTTGGTCTCAGCGAATTCCAGCAGCTTCGTGCGGCTGGTCAGGTCCCATTCGCGCCAGGGGGCGATGATCTTGATGTCGGGTTTGAGCGCGTAATATGACAGCTCGAACCGCACCTGGTCGTTGCCCTTGCCGGTCGCGCCATGCGCCACGGCGTCGGCGCCGGTCAGTTCGGCGATCTCGATCTGGCGTTGCGCGATCAGTGGGCGGGCGATCGAGGTGCCAAGCAGATACTGCCCCTCATACACCGCGTTGGCGCGGAACATCGGAAAGACGAAATCGCGGACGAAGGTTTCCCGCAGATCGTCGATGAAGATTTCCTTCACCCCGAACATTTCCGCCTTCTGGCGCGCGGGTCCAAGTTCCTCGCCCTGGCCGAGATCGGCGGTGAATGTCACCACCTCGCAGCGGTATTCGGTCTGGAGCCAGCGCAAGATGACACTGGTGTCGAGACCACCGGAATAGGCGAGAACGACCTTCTTCACATCCTTGACGCGCATCGGCGCTGGCTTCCCTTCATGTGCCGCCATGGGGAGTAACGCCGGAAGCATGGGCGGCGCAAGCGCGGGTTACGCTCCTGATGATGCTCGCCTCAAACCCCCGTCTTCTCCCCCCCGCCAACACCGGCACGATCCGCGCGTGACAGCGGTGCATCCAGGCCCGCGTCCATCGCCGTTTCATGCGCCAGCATGGCCGGTGCGGTTTGCTCCGCCGTCCGCCCGAACGCCCGCCGCCAAAGCCCGGCGAGGAACCCGCCCGCGCCCATCGGCATCAGGAACAGCATCGCGATCAGAATCACGCCATAGACCGCGCCGGGCGCTGCTTTCGAGACCTTGTCGGCGAGGTTCGGCACGAATTCGATGAAGATCGCGCCCACGATCGTGCCGCCGATGGACGCGGCGCCGCCCGCGCACAATCCCACGAACAGCGTGATCGACAGGAACACGGAAAAACTGTCAGGCGCCACGAACGCCACCACAATCGCGCCCAATGAGCCCGCGACGCCAGTGTACATG
Source organism: Acetobacteraceae bacterium (assembly GCA_043750075.1). Classification (GTDB taxonomy): domain Bacteria; phylum Pseudomonadota; class Alphaproteobacteria; order Acetobacterales; family Acetobacteraceae; genus Rhodopila. The sequence continues at coordinate 7,778 of JAYVCG010000110.1, forward strand.
GCGCTGACCGCGAAGGTGCGGGTCTTGATCATGGCGAGGTTGATGCCCATCGCCTCGGCCGCCGTCGGTTGATCGCGGATCGCTTTCATGGCCCGTCCGATCCGGCCCCGCACCAGGTTCCAGGCCAGCACGTACATCACGGTGGCGACCGCCAGGGAAAACAAATACAGCCACTGATCGGGAGACAGGGAGAGACCGAACGGCGCGTCCGGCTTGTCGATGACGAGGCCCTGCACGCCGCCTGTCCAGTGTTCGAACCATCTGTGCTTGAGGATTTGCGGCACCGCCACCGCCAGCGCGAAGGTCGTCAGTGCCAGGTAATGCCCCGCGAGCCGCAACGCCGGCAGTCCGATCAGGAAGCCGAACCCCGCGCAGACCGCCGCCGAGATCGGGATGGTGGCCCAATAGGGCACGTCCCAGCTCGCCATCAGGATCGCGGTGGTATAGGCGCCGATCGCGTAGAACGCGCCGTGTCCCAGGGAAATCTGGCCATTGAAGCCAACCAGGATCGCCATGCCGAGGATCGCGACCGCGTAGACGACCACCATCGTCAACTGAAACAGATGGTAATCGCTGAAGATGATCATCGGCACGATCGCGAGCAGGACAACCAGGACCGCCATCAGCCAGGAATTGCGCATCGTCTTACACCCGGCTCATCACGGTGCGGCCCAGAAGGCCGGAGGGTTTGATGGTCAGCACCGTCACGATGATGACCAGCGCCAGCGTCAGCTTCAACTCGGTCCCGACCAGATAGGCGCCGCCGATATTCTCGATCACCCCCACGGCGAAGCCTCCCAGCACCGCGCCCAACGGACTGTCGATGCCGCCCAGAAGCGCGCCCGCGAAGGCGTAGAGCAAAATACCCGCCATCATGTTGGGGTCGAGGAAGACGATCGGCGCCACCATGCAGCCCGCCACCGCGCCGATCGCCGCCGCCAGGCCCCAGCCCAACGCCAGCATCCAGCCCACCCGCACGCCCACCAGCCGCGAGGACACCGGGTTGATCGCCGCCGCCCGCATCGCCAGCCCGAGGCTGGTGTGGCGGAAGAACAAATAGACCGCGATCAGCACCGCCAGCGTCACCCCGGTCGAGCCCAGTTCATGGCCGGAGATATAACCGCCGAACATCGGCTTGCCGGGGAAAGGGGTGGGGAACTGCTTGATGGTGAAGTCGAAGAACCAGCCGCTCAGGCTGTTGACGATCAACAACAATCCCACGAACACACCCACCGCCGACAGCACGGGCGCGTTCTGCATGGGACGGATCAGCACCCGTTCGATCGTCACCCCGATCACGAACGACACGATCACC
>JAYVCG010000111.1:0-2868 GCA_043750075.1 Acetobacteraceae bacterium
GGGCGCCTCCATCGTCATCTCCATGCTGCCGGAAGGCCGCCATGTGCGCGAGGTCTGGCTGCACCAGGGCGGCCTGATCGAGGCGGTGAAGGACACGAAGCCGTTGCTGATCGACTGCTCCACCATCGACGTGGACAGCGCCCGCGCCGTTACCGAGGCCGCCGCCAACGCGGGTCTGGCGATGCTCGACGCCCCGGTCTCGGGCGGCACCATCGGCGCCCAGAACGGCACGCTGACCTTCATGGCGGGCGGCACGGAGGAAGCCTTCGCCGCCGCGAAACCCATCCTCGCCGCCATGGGCAAGAACATCGTTCATTGCGGCGGACCCGGCGCCGGACAATCGGTGAAAATCTGTAACAACATGATGGCGGCGATCAATATTGTTGGTGTGTCGGAAGGATTTTTACTCGCACAAAAACTTGGTGTGGACTGGAAAATCCTCCACGACGTCTGCTCCACCGCCACCGCCAGTTCCTGGGCTTTGAACACCTATTGCCCAGCACCGGGACCGGCGCTGGCGGCGCCGTCGAACCGGGATTACGCGCCGGGGTTCATGACGAAACTGATGGTCAAGGACGTGCGCCTGTCGCAGGCGGCGGCCGAGGCCACGGGCGTGCCCACACCGCTCGCCGCGATGGCGCTTTCGCTCTATGAACAGGCGATGGCCAGCGGTTACGCGGACAAGGATTTCTCCGCCGTGTTCCAATGGCTGACGGACCAGAAACGCGGCTGAGGAAGGGAAAGAACCATGACGGCGGAAGCATTCAAGGCGGCGCGTGACTTCCTGGTGGCGCATCAGCACGATCACGCCACCGCGCATCGTGACTTCCGCTGGCCCGAACTGACCCATTTCAACTGGGCTTTGGACTGGTTCGACGCCGAACTGGCGCGCGGCGACAGCGCCAGCCGCCCGGCGTTGACCATCATGGGCGAGGGCGCCACATCGCTGACCTTCGCCGAACTTTCCGAACGCTCCAACCGCGTGGCCAACGGACTGCGCGCCCTCGGCGTCAAACGCGGCGAGCGCATTTTGCTGATGCTTGGCAACGTCGCCCCGCTGTGGGAGGTGATGCTGGCGGCGATGAAACTCGGCGCCGTGGTGATCCCGGCGACGACGCTGCTGACCCCCACCGATCTCGCCGACCGTTTCGACCGCGGCCGCGCCCGTTATGTGATCACCGCGGCGGCGGAAACGCCCAAGTTCGCTGGCTTCAACACCGATTTCGTCCGCATCGCCACCGGGGACGCGCCCGCCGGATGGCATCGTTATGACGACCTGCTGGCCGCCGCGCCCGCCTTCACCCCGGACGCGCCGACCAACGCCACGGACCCGCTGCTGCTCTATTTCACCTCCGGCACGACCTCGCGCCCGAAGCTGGTGGAGCACGATCACCAAAGCTACCCGGTGGGCCATCTGATCACCATGTACTGGGTCGGTCTGCGGCCCGGCGACGTTCACCTCAACATCTCCTCCCCCGGCTGGGCCAAGCACGCGTACAGTTGCTTCTTCGCGCCCTGGAACGCGGGCGCCACGGTGTTCATCGTCAACCAGCCGCGCTTCAACGCCCGCGCCATGCTGGAAGCGATCACCGCCAACAAAGTGACCACGATCTGCGCGCCCCCCACCGTCTGGCGCATGTTCGTGCAGGAGGACATGAAGGCGTACCAAACCTCATTACGAGAAGTCTGTTCCGCCGGCGAACCGCTCAACCCCGAGGTCATCGCCCATGTGCGCGATGTCTGGAACATGACGCCGCGCGAGGGCTACGGCCAGACCGAAACCACCTTGCAGATCGGATACTTTCCGGGCCAGGAGATCAAACCCGGCTCCATGGGAGTCGAATCCCCCGGCTACCGCATCCGTCTGCTGGACGCCGAGGGCGCGGAAGTGGAGGAAGGCGAGGTCTGCGTCAGCCTCGATCCCGCTCCCACCGGCCTGATGCGCGGCTACCAGAACGATGACGGCACGTATGCTCCCCTTGGCGCCCCCCTGGGCCAGAACGCCTACCGCACCGGCGACGTGGCCACGAAGGACGCCGATGGGCATTTTACTTACGTTGGCCGCGCCGATGACGTGTTCAAAGCCTCCGACTACCGCATCAGCCCGTTCGAACTGGAAAGCGTCCTGATCGAACACCCCGCCATCGCCGAGGCCGCCGTCGTGCCCGCCCCCGACGCCATGCGTCTCGCGATCCCCAAAGCCTATGTCACGCTGATCGCCGGCGCCGCGCCGGACCGCGCCATGGCGCTGTCGATCTTCCAGCACCTGAGCGGGCGTCTCGCCCCGTTCAAACGCATCCGGCGGCTGGAATTCGCCGAATTGCCAAAAACCATCTCCGGCAAGATCCGCCGCGTCGAACTGCGCAAGGCCGAACAGGACCGCCACGCCGCGGGCACGCGCGAGGCCAGCGAGTTCCGCGAGGAAGATTTCCCCGAACTCCGCCAGAGTTGAGGCGCGCGGCTCTTGTCCCCGCCCCGTTTCGGCCTCGCCGCCCTGCTCTATGCCCTGCTGATCGCCTACGCGAGCACCATCGTCGGCCCCCTGGGCGTGAACTTCGTGCCCCTCGCCCCGTCCGAGGCACTGACCCGGCTGCTGAGCATCGCCTATGTCCAGCACGGCTCCGACCAACGCTCCGACTGGATGGGCAACGTCGCGCTACTGGTTCCCCTGGGCTTTTTACTGGCCGGATTTTTCTCCGACGGAGCACGGTTGCGCCCCGCCAAAGGCATCGCCGCCTTCCTGCTGTGCCTCGTCTTCGTCGTGGCCGTGAAATACATCCAGTTGTTCTTCCCGCCCAGAACGGTGACGCTCAATTACGTGCTGGCGCAGTCACTGGGGGCGGCGGTGGGGGTGCTGCTGTATGGGAT
>JAYVCG010000112.1:0-3099 GCA_043750075.1 Acetobacteraceae bacterium
TCGTGCCCGCCGCCCTCCTGCTGTTGAGCGGATGCGGCGACAGTTCTCTCAGCCGGACCTTCGGCCTGAGCCGCGACGCGCCGGATGAATTCACGGTGGTGACGCGCGCGCCACTGTCGATGCCGCCGGATTTCAACATCCGCCCGCCCCAGCCCGGCGCGCCCCGCCCGCAGGAGCAATCGGAACGCGCCGCCGCCGAAAGCGCCCTGGTGCCGGAAGCCGCCCTCGCCGCTCCGCGCGGGGCCGGGGTCACACGCGGCCAGGTGGCGCTGCTGCGCGACGCGGGCGGCGGCGCCCCCGCCGACACCCGCCAGCGTGTCGATCAGGAAGCCCGCACCGGCGGCGATGACGGGTTCATCGACCGCCTGCTTTACTGGCGCCGGCCCGATCAGCAGCGCGCCGAGGTGGACGCTACCCGCGAATCCCAAAGGCTGAAACAAAACGCCGCCCTGGGCCAGTCCCCGATCGCGGGAGACACGCCGATCATCCGTCCGAAAAAAAGCGGCTGGTTCCAGGACCTGTTCGGCTGGCTGTGATCCCCCACTACGTCCAGACTGGCGCCGCCCCCGCCGTCACCGGAGAAGGCAGCGGCGTCTTCGATTGCGTCTGCGGCCACTCCACGCTGATCGCTGGCTATGACCCCCTGCATTTCCTGTGCATCGCCCTGCGCTGCGCCGCCTGCGGCACGGTCAACGAAACGCCGGGCGTGCCGCCTGGCGTGTTACCGCCCTCCCCCGTCATGCTGATCGAACGCGGCGCGGAACAGCCGCCCGCTTTCGTGCCCACCGGCACCATCCTCACCAGCCGCGAGGAGATCGAGCGGATCACCGCGCTCTGTCTCCCCCATGACACCGCGCATGATTCGCATGTGATGAGCGCGGCGCTGCTCGACGAACTCATCGCCACCCACGATCTCTGGACCGGCGCCCCCCTCGACCCCGCCCCCCGCTCCTACAAGGATGCCCCCCTCGCCTGGGCCGTCGCGCATTACCGCGCGCGTCTGCGGGAGCCGGAGTGGACGGTCTTCGCCACCAACACCGATCTGGTGGCGATGACCGTGATCGCCGCCTTCCGCGACCTGTTCGCCAGTTGGGGACACCATCCCTTGTTCCCGGCGATGATGGGCACCGCCATCACCCAGGACTTCTCGCTGCACGCGATGGCGATTTTCGGTGTCGCGAAAATCATGACACTGGCGGGCAACCCGGTTGGCTTCACCGCCAGCACGGGCGCGCGGCCCAGAATTTTCTCGCTGTATTCGGGATTGCCGGGGCCGGAGCAGATGACGATCGCGGTGAATCGCTTCGCCCGGTTCGAATGGCCGGACGGCGCCCCCATGACCCCGCGGGCGGTCCTCGCCGCGGTGATCGAGGCCATGGCGTCGGTCCAGGGCAGCATCAATCGCCTGCGTCCAGGGTTGCTGGTGTTGTCGGGTGGCGCCGCCGAGGGGCCGTTCGATCAGATGCTGGTCGATGGCATCATTGGGGCGATCGGCTCGCACGGGAAACGCCATCGCGGTCTGGCGGCGGTGGCGGGCGTGCTGCCGAAGATCTGGATCGGCGGACCTGGTACGGTGCGCTTCGGCTACAGCTTCTACCCAACGGCGAACCGTCATCATTCCGTGGGGGAGCGGGTCCGCGCCGGCGGTGAGACCGGCCCAGGCTGAACCGGGCCTCACGCCGTCTCCGTCCACGTGGCGGAAAGGCCGATTTTTTAACACAGATTTTCAAGGCGAGGCCACGGATTACACAGAGCCTCGCACCACCGCGCGAAGCGCCCTGATCCCTGGCCGCGCGCGCATCAAGGGCGCGAGACACGGACGGAGCCGCCACGCTCTGTGTAATCTGTGATCTCGTCTTGAAAATCTGTGTTAAAAAAGCGGTTTTTCCACTCCCCGGACCAGGAAACGGTAACGGGGTCCGTGGCTTTTCCCACGCGCATGCCCCGCCCTCGCGCGCGCCGCGCCACGGGGACAGGATCGCGCCAAAAGCACCAAGGAAACGCGATGGCGCACCGCTGGATTATGTCTTCCCGGCCAAGGGCGTGCCGTGCTTTCTGTTCGCCACCGGACTGACCGCCGCCGCGAAACGCCCAGCCGCCGCGAAACTCTGTCTGGACTGGTGTTTGTCCGAGGGAGGCCAGGCGATGCTGATCCGCGATCCCGGCCATCTGCCGGATCATGTCAGCCCTTTCCCCCTTTCATGCCCTGGCGAACCGCGCCTCGTGCCGCGTCACCTGTTCCCGGTAATTCGCCCGGTACTGGTCGCTGACCGCCTGATGCACCGCCAGAGCCGCCGCGTCGCGTTCCGCCGCCGGCGGGTCGTATAAATCGAAGTTTCCGTGCGTGTCCTCGCCCCGCACCAGCATCGCCTTGCAGCGCACGGAGCCGCTCACGCGCACATGCGGCGGAACGAAATTCAGTCCGATCCCGACGCGCCGGTGCGCGGCGTTGTTCGGTGCCGAGCGATGCACCGCCAGTTCATGATGCAGCGAGAACGATCCCGCTGGCAGGGCCATCGCCGTGGGGTCCGAGGGATCGAAATCCTCGATAATCGTCTGGCCCGCGCGATTGATGCTGTTGGGCAACCCCATCGGAGAATGCTGGTACAGACGCGGTTTTCCGTGGAACGACAATTGCTCCATGCACCCCGCTTCCGCGCTGGCATCGGTCAGGGCGACCCAGGCGCACACCGACTCCTGAGGGTCCAGACCGAAATAACCGCCATCCTGGTGCCAGGCGGCGTAGGTCTGGCTGTGGGCTTCCTTGATGAAGAACGTGCTGGTCCAGACCAGGATGTTGGGGCCGATCACGTCCTCGATCGCGTCCAGGATGCGGGGAGGGCGGACCAGGGTGTTGAACCAGGGCGAATGCGCGTGCCCGTGCGACCGCCATTTGGGGTCCGCGTCCGCGACCGGGGCGCCGAGTTCTCCCTCCAGCCGGGCGAGACCCGCCAGACATGCCGCGATTTCCGCCGGCATCAGCGCCGACAGTGGAAAGAAAAAGCCATCGCGGTGAAAAGACTCCGCCTGTTCCTTCGTGAGCGCCTTCATGGGTTTCGTCTCCCGGCTGGTTGTTCCACCCGCCGGCAGCTTCGCGGT
>JAYVCG010000113.1:0-5085 GCA_043750075.1 Acetobacteraceae bacterium
TCAGTTGCGTGCTCACCGCCGCGTCCGTGCACGATAGTCAGGTGGCCATTCCGCTCGCCACCATCACCGCCACGCGGGTCACCAATTGTTATGACCTGATGGACAGCGCCCACGACGCCGAGGCGATCAAACAACACAGCCGTCACCTGGAACATGTGCCGGTCATGCTCCCCTTTGACGAACGCAGAAACCGGCTTGAGGCGCTGATCGCGCGGTCTTGCATGGACGGGCTCGATCTTTCGCCCCTGGTGGCGTTCGGCGCATGGGACGCGCTCGCCACCGCGCGGGCCGACCGGCCGGCGCGGACCCCGGCGCCATCGAGGGCGTGATGCTGAAGCGGCGCGATTCGCTCTATGTGGCGGGCCGGCCCAGGGGACTTTGGTGGAAATGGAAGCGTGATCCGTTGAACATTGATGCCGTGTTGATGTACGCGCAACGCGGGCACGGCAAGCGTTCGTCGTTCTATTCGGATTTCACTTTCGGCGTGTGGCGGGAGAAAGCGGGCGTGGAGGAACTCGTTCCGGTCGGCAAGGCGTATTTCGGATTCACGGACGAGGAACTGATCCAGCTCGACCGCTGGGTGCGGCATCACACGGTGAAACGGTTCGGGCCGGTGCGGGAAGTCAGCGCCGGCAAGACCACCGGCCTCGTTTTTGAAATCGCCTTCGAGGGTCTTAATCGCTCGATCCGTCATAAATCCGGCGTGGCCATGCGGTTTCCCCGCATCGCGCGCATCCGTTGGGACAAACCCCCGCATGAGGCCGACCGGCTGGAAACCCTGGAAAAACTGGCGCCACCTTGGATCGAAGGCCCAAAAATGGGGGCAGCGGCGCGTGTGGAAAACGCATGAGCATGATGCCAGGATATCGTTCCAGGATACGTCATTGAACGGGAAAGGCTGACCGGATGCGGGAACCTGTCATCGTGTGGTTTCGTGACGACCTGCGTTTGGCGGATCACACGGCCTTGCAGGCGGCCATCGCGACAGGGCAGCCGGTGCTGCCCGTGTTCGTGTTGGACGATACCGGCCCCTGGCCCCTGGGAGGCGCGGCGCGATGGTGGCTGCATCACAGTCTCACCGCCCTGGGCCGGGACCTGACGGCGAAGGGCAGCGGACTGGTGCTCCGGCGCGGGAACGCGATCGAGGTCATTCCCGCTCTGGCGCGGGAGATTGGTGCTTCGGCGGTCTTCACGGGCGGCCTCGCGGCACCCGCCGCCCGCGCCACGGACCGCGCCATCGCGGAGCATCTGACGCGGAACGGTGTGCGCTTCCACCGCATGCGCACGACAACGCTGTTTGGGCCGGATCAGGTGAAGACCAAGGCCGGTGGTCCGTTCGGAGTCTATACACCGTTCGTCCGTGCCTGTTTGTCTCTCCCCCCGCCGCACGATCCGTTCCCGGCGCCCGCCGCCTTGCCACCTTCCCCCGCCGCGGCCTCCGACCTTCTGGAAAGCTGGCATCTCTCCCCCACCCGCCCCGACTGGGCTGGCGGCTTGCGGGAAACATGGACGCCAGGGGAAATCGGAGGCCAGGCGCGCCTGGACCGTTTCCTCACGGAAATCGTCGCTTCCTATGCCGGGGATCGTGACGTGCCGGGAATCGCGGGCACCTCCATGCTGTCCCCGCATTTACGCTTCGGCGAGCTTTCTCCCGCTCAGGTGTTCCACGCGGTCCGGGCACGGGCGGCGGGGGAAGGTGGGGAAAAATTCATCCGGGAAATCCTGTGGCGGGAGTTCTCCCATCATCTGCTCTGGCACCATCCCACGCTGCCGGCGGCGCCCCTGCGTCCGGAATTCGCCGCCATGCCCTGGCGCGACGATGCCGCGGACCTTAACGCCTGGCGGCACGGGCGGACGGGCATTCCCATCGTGGACGCGGGCATGCGCCAGCTCTGGCACACCGGCTGGATGCACAACCGCGTGCGCATGATCGCCGCGAGTTTCCTGGTCAAGCACCTGCTGATGGACTGGCGCCTCGGTCAGGCCTGGTTCTGGGACACGCTGGTTGATGCCGACCTCGCGAACAACGCCGCGAGCTGGCAATGGGTCGCGGGCAGCGGCGCCGAGGCCGCGCCGTTCTTCCGGGTTTTCAATCCGGTTTTGCAAGGAGAAAAATTCGATCCCGCCGGTGTGTATGTCCGCCGCTTCGTGCCGGAGTTACGCGGGCTCGACACACGCTACATCCATGCGCCCTGGAACGCCCCCGCGGGTATCACCGCCGCGCTGGCTTACCCCGCGCCGGTCGTCGATCTCGCCTTTGGACGGGCGCGGGCGCTGGCGGCCTTCGCCACGGCGCGTGGGCGTTCCGTGACGATGGAGCACGCGCGCGGTCAGGATGCCTGAGTTTCAAATATCCTTTGATCACGAATACTCTTGTAGGTATCAGCGAATACTCTTCGGATGTTAACTCTTTGTTCACGATGAAAAGCTTTTATGCAGGGGCACAGGGGGTGAACAGAGAACGTGTCATGCGGGCCGCGGAATCTGATGAACAGGAATGCGCGCCCAGTCAAGGACACGAACTTTGGACAGCCTTGTGCGGCATGGCGGAAAAAACCATCGCGATGTGCAATCGTTCCCGCCCTCATGAGGGCGGGTTGAAGGAGTCCGTGGTCCGGCCATGAACGGCCGTGCCCCATGGTCCGCCGTGAACGCATGGAGAATCGCGATGCCGTTTGTTCTGGTCACGACACGCATTGTCAAACAAGGACTCACGCCATGATGATCTTGCGCGTGAGCCACGCTTCTTTTTTGCGCGGCGGCTTCGGCCTCGTCGCGTTGCGCCGGCTGGGGTTCAGCGCCGAGCACGCGGAAACCGGCCAGGACGCGCTCGAATATTTGCGTTTGTATGATTACGATGTCATCATGGTCGATCTGCACCTGCCCGGCATGAGTGGCCAGGATGTGGTGCGCCTGATACGCGCCGCTGGTTTCATGACGCCGATTCTGATCCTGGCCGCCTGCGCGACGACAAGCCAGAAGGCGGAAACCCTGGATCAGGGCGCCGATGATTTCATCATCCTGCCGTGTGAGACGGAAGAATTGCTGGCCCGGATGCGTGCCGTGGTGCGCCGTAGCCAGGGACACGCCAATTCCGCCTTACGCCGCGGTCCGGTGGAACTGAGCCTCGACCGGCGCGAGGTGCGGGTGAACGGGGTGAAACTGTCCCTCACGCGGCGGGAATTCGCCATTCTGGAATTGTTGTTTCTGAAACAGGATGTGATCCTGAACAAGACGGCGTTCATGAATCATCTGTATTGCGGCACCGTGGAGCCGGAGATCAAAAGCATCGATGTCGCGATTTGCCGGGTGCGCAAGAAGCTCTCCGCCGCCGGTGTGCCGGACCTGATCGATACGGTCTGGGGGTGCGGGTATATTTTGCACGATTCTCAGGAAGTGGTGCCGCCCGTGCCGGAACACAGGCCAGCGCCCGCGGTCAGCTTCGCGTTCGCGGAGGCGGATTAGGCGGGGCTCGGCCTTGCTTCCTTCAACCGTCTGCCGGAGGCACCCAGGGAATGCTTTGGATCTCGATCCCCTCCTCGGCCAGCGTCTCCACTTCCTCCGGCGTGGTCTCACCGTAAATGCCACGCTCCTCAGCCTCGCCACGATGGATCTTGCGCGCTTCCTCAGCGAACGCGGGACCAACGTAATCGCAGTTCTTCTCCACCTCCACCCGCATCCGCTGCAACAAAGCCACCAACTGCGCCGGCATCGGCACACCGGGCGGCGGTTGCGGCGGCAGCACCTGCTGGGTTGGCACGGGCGCGGGCGGCCTGGGAGCCGGTTTCTCACGCGTCGAAACAGCGGGCGCCATGAGCGCCCGCGTGACCTTGGTGCCCCCGCAGGCCGGGCACTCGATCAAACCACGCCCGGCCTGTTTCTCAAATCCGGCGCTGTCGTTGAACCAGCCATCGAATTCATGGTCCTGGTCACAGCGGAGCTGGTAATGAATCATCCTCGGTCCCGGCTGCGCCGGCAGCCCACTGCCACCGGCCAAAAAAATGAAAGTGGGACAAGGGAGCACGCGGCACAAGGGCGTGCCACGATTTTCAGCCCTCCCGCAGCAACGCGTCCAGCTTGCCGGCACGATCGAGCGCCATCAGATCATCGCAACCACCGACATGCTGACCGCCAATGAAAATCTGCGGCACCGTGCCGCGCCCGCCAGAACGGCGTTTCGCGTCCTCCCGCGCGGCGGAGCCGTTGGGAGCATCAATCTCCTGGAACGCGGCGCCCTTGGTGGACAGAACATGCATCGCGCGCTCGCAGAACGGGCACCAGGGCTGGGTGTAAATTTCGATCTTTGGCATGGAGTCACCTCTGCCGGGGAATGTCGGATCATTCCCCGGCTCCCGCAAGTCCGATCCGTGCCATCCTCCACGGTGGCGCCGGGGCTCATTCCGGGCGGGCGTGGCGGCCCGCCTCGGCCACGATCTCCCGCGCCAGGGGCAGCATCGCGTAATCCACCATGGCGCCCTGATATTTGACGGCGCCGAGACCGGCTTTTTCCGCGTCCTCGAAGGCGCGCAGCAGGCCGGTGCAATACGCCACTTCCTCCGCCGTGGGACGGAACACGGCGTTGGCGATGGCGACATGCGACGGGTGCATCACCGCGACCCCGGTGTAACCAAGATCGCGCGCGCGGCGGATCAACCGCTCGGTCGCCGCCAGATCGTCCATCGGCGTGCCGAAAATCCCGGCGATCGGATACATCGCCCCCGCCGCCCGGCTGTCGAGCACGAGTTTCGAGCCCAGATAGAGTTGCTCAATTCCGTCCGAAGTCGCCCGGAACCCGAACGCCTGTGCGAAATCGCCGGACACCGGGCCGCTGAGCGCGCCGTGGATGCCGCGCACCCGGCCGCTGGCGGCGGCCAGGGCGCTGGCGTCGCGCATGCCCTCGGCGGTTTCTGGCAGAGGCAGAATGCCCACCGTCCCGTGCGGCAGACCGGCGCGGCCTTCTTGATAGGTCAGCAGATCGTGCAGGTGGCGGATATCGTTCACCGTCCGCGCCTTGGGGAGCACGATCGCGGTCAAACCCTCGGTCACGGCGGCGGCGAGTTCCGCCGCTGTCCCGTCATGCAGCGG
>JAYVCG010000114.1:0-12372 GCA_043750075.1 Acetobacteraceae bacterium
CGGTGCGGCGGACGGGTGGTGTCGGTGCTCGAAGGCGGCTACGACCTCGACGCCCTGGCCGCCTCCGCCGCGATCCACGTGCGCGGCCTGATGCGAGCGTGAGAAGGACACGGAATGCCCGACCCCAAACACCCTGATGTGAGCAAGATATCGTTCGAGGATGCACTGGCGGAACTGGAACAGATCGTCCGTGGCCTGGAAGGCGGCCAGCAGAAACTGGAAGACGCCATCACCGCCTATGAACGCGGCGCCACGCTGCGCAAACACTGCGAGACCAAGCTGGCCGAGGCCGAGGCCCGCGTAACCGCCATCGTCCGCACCGCCGATGGCGGCATGACGACCCGCCCGATGGAGTGACCGCATGGAAGCCGCGCCGTTTTTCCCCGCGTTACCGAAGATTCAGCGCCAGTGAAGGCTTCGGGTAAGAATTGGTCCTTTATGAACTCTTCTCATATCCCCTTGAACTGTCTTTTGGCCGGGCCCCATGGGTCCGGCCATTTTTTTCATGGCCAGGAAAGCACGTCATGAAACAGCGCGCCGATCTGATGCTGGTGGCACGCGGCCTGGTCGAGAGCCGGGCGCGCGCCCAGGCGCTCATCATGGCGGGGAAGGTATTCTCGGGCGACCGGGTGGTGGCGAAGGCGGGCGATACCTTGCCTGAGGACGCGGCTTTGACGGTGCGTGGTCAGGATCATCCCTGGGTGTCGCGTGGCGGGTTGAAGCTCGATCACGCGCTGCGGCATTTCGGGCTGTCCGCCGCGGGGCTTGTGTGCCTCGATGTCGGCGCCTCCACCGGCGGCTTCACGGATGTGCTGCTGGCGGCGGGCGCGGCGAGGGTTCACGCGGTGGATGTTGGCCATGGACAACTGGCGTGGAAGCTGCGGACCGATCCGCGTGTGGTGGTGCATGAAAAAACCAATGCCCGCCATCTGACGGCGGCCACGATCCCCGATCCCATCGACGCCCTGGTGTGCGACGCCAGCTTCATCGGCCTGACCACCCTCCTCCCCGCCCCCCTCGCCCTGCTCTCCCCCCACTCCTGGGCCGTCGCGCTGATCAAACCGCAGTTCGAGGCCGGGCCAGCCGCCGTGGGCGCCAAGGGCGTGGTGCGCGACCCGGCGGTGCATCAGGCGGTGTGCGAACGAGTGGAATCGTGGTGGCGCGCGTTGCCCGGATGGACCGTGCTGGGGATCGAAGAAAGCCCGATCACGGGGCCGGAGGGCAACAAGGAATTCCTCATCGCCGCGCGGTTCGATGGCATGGAGATGTGATGCAACGCTTTCGTTCGTGATCGCTCAGGGGTCGCAGCGCCGTTTGATGCACTGCACTGCTCTGCTCCATTCGTTGCCTGGTCCCGCTATCCCGGCGCGGCCTTCATCCAGTCTGGCACCACCGGCACGACCGTCGCCTCTCCGCTGGTCAGCACGCTGTTCAACGCCTCCAGCCGGATCAATGCCATTCCGTTCTGACCATGGGCGGAGCGCATCGTGCCCACTTCTCGCCCTTCCTGGGTGATCGCCGTACCCGGCGCCGGCACAGTCCCCTCGATTCGCACTGGCACCAGACGCCGTTTCATGAGGCCGCGGTATTTGGTGCGCGCGGTCAGTTCCTGGCCCATGTAACAGCCCTTGGTCCAGGACACACCGTGCAGTTCGTCGAACCCAGCCTCCAGCAGAACCGATTTCTCCATCTCCATGTCGCGTGAGCCATCCGGCAGGCCGAGGCCGAGCCGGTGCTGGTCCCAGTCTCCGCTGGTGGCGTTGGTGAGGATCGGTTCCGCGCTGAGGATGCGCCACCCGGCCTCGGGCAGCCGGGGATCACGGGCCACGATGCCCGCGACCTCCGGCTCGCCATCCCAGGCAGCGAAGACGGACAGTTCGGTTTCGCTCAGAACCACGCGGGACCGCAGACGATACCGGGACAGCCGCTGGCGCACCATGGCGGCCTGCGCCCGCTCGCAATCCAGCAGCAATTGTTCCCCGTCCGAGAGGATGAAGAAATCGGCCAGCCACTTGCCCTGCGGGGTCAGCAGGGCGGCCCACACGGCGTGGCCAGGCACGGCCTCGGCCACGTCGTTGGAAACCAGGCCTTGCAGGAAAGCCACCCGATCCTCCCCCGTCACCGCGAGGGCGGCGCGCGCGGGGAGAGCGGCGATCTTCGTCATGCGGATGGCCTGGACAGCGTTCTCATGCCGGAAACGTAAGCGTATCCCCCCGATCCGCAAGAGCAGCCCGGTCCGGTCCATGGCGATTCTGGTGGCACCGGCCCAGAGGGAACGCTAGGAACCCCCATCCTTGTCGCGGAGAGTGATTTCATGTGCGGTATCGCCGGTTTGATCCTGTCTCCCGGCGCGCCGCCGCCCGACCCCGCCGTGCTGTCCCGTCTGATCGGCAGCCTGCATCATCGCGGGCCGGATGGCAGTGGCCAGGCCATCGTGGGCCGGGTCGCGCTGTTGCACAACCGGCTGGCGATCATCGATCTCGTCACCGGCGATCAACCGTTGTACGCCGGGCCCGCCACGCTGGTCGCGAACGGCGAGGTCTACAATTACCGCGAACTGCGCAACGCCATGCCGGGCGTCACTTTCACCACCAATTCCGATTGTGAGCCGCCGCTGCATTACTGGCTGCGGGATGGCGCCGACTATGCGCGGGCATTGCGGGGCATGTACGCGATCGCGATTCATGAGCGGAACCAGCACACGGTCACACTCACTCGCGATCCTTTCGGCATCAAGCCGCTCTATATCGCGCAGGTCGAAGGCGGCCTCGCCTTCGCGTCGGAGGCGCAGGCGCTGCTGGAAGCCGGTCTGGTGAAGCGCGTGGTGCGGCCCGCCGCGCGGGAGGAGTTGCTGCAACTCCAGTTCACCACCGGCGCCGATACGATCTTCGAGGGGATTCAGCGTGTGCTGCCGGGCGAGACCCTGACCTG
The DNA here is from genome assembly GCA_043750075.1 of Acetobacteraceae bacterium. Lineage (GTDB taxonomy): Bacteria > Pseudomonadota > Alphaproteobacteria > Acetobacterales > Acetobacteraceae > Rhodopila. The sequence continues at coordinate 2,932 of JAYVCG010000114.1, forward strand.
CGCCGATGGCCACATCCTCGACCGCCAGCGCATTTCCTGGATTCCTGAAGGCGGGCCTGAGACCATCACCGAGGACGCGGCCCTGGCCCGTCTGGATCGCGCGTTGGAGGAGAGTGTCGATCTGCATCAGCGCAGCGACGTGCCGTTCGGCATGTTCCTGTCGGGCGGCATCGACAGCGCGACGTTGATCACGCTGATGGCGCGGTTAAACAGCGAACCGGTGCGGGCGTTCACCGCCGGGTTCGACACTCCGGGCGCCGTCGATGAGCGCGAGCAGGCGGCGGCTGTCGCCAAAGCCGTTGGCGCGCATCATGAGTCGATCGAGGTCAACGAGGCGATGGTGTGGCGCGATCTGCCTGAAATCGTTGGCTGCATGGACGATCCCGCCGCCGATTACGCGATCATTCCCACCTGGTTTTTGGCTCAGAGAGCGCGGCGGGATGTCAAGGTCGTGCTGACCGGAGAGGGTGGGGACGAGATTTTCGCCGGGTATGACCGGTATCGCAAGGCTCTGCGTCCCTGGTGGCGGGGTGGGCGGACGATGTGGGCGCGGGGCAGTTTCGACAAAGTGCCGGTGTTGCGTGTGCAACCCTTGTCCTGGCGCGATGGCATGGCGGCGGCCGAGGCGCGGGCCATGGAAGGCGGCGGCGGCAGGTTGTCCGCCGCGCAGGCGACCGACATGGCGGATTGGTTGCCGCATGATCTGTTGCTCAAGGCGGACCGGTGTTTGATGGCGCATGCGATCGAGGGGCGGACGCCGTTTCTGGATCGGGGCATCGCGGCGGCGGCGTTCCGCCTGCCGGAGGGGATGAAGGTGCGGGACGGGTTTGGGAAGTGGATTTTGCGGAAGTGGCTGGAGAAGCATTTGCCGATGGCGCGGCCATTCGCGCCCAAGCAGGGGTTCACCGTGCCCGTGGGCGAATGGATCAAGGGGCGGGGTGATGTGCTGGGGGCGCTGGTGGCGCGGCAGCCTGGTATCGTGGAGATCGCGCATCCGGATCGGGTGGAGGCGTTGTTTCGTGGCATTCGCCGGTGGCGGCATGGGTTCGCTTGCTGGAAGTTGCTGTTTTATGCGTTGTGGCATCGGCGGCATATTTTGGGGTTAAGGCCCGCCGGGGATGTGTTTGAGACGTTGGCGGCGACGTAGCGTCAGGGCGCTGCCCTGAAACCCGCCAGAAGGCTCTGCCTCCTGGACCTCCGCCAAAGGCTCGCCTTTGGAAACCCTCCATGCGTGGATTTAGGGGACACCGTCCCAATGGATGGGGTCCAGGGGCTACCGTCCCTGGCGAGTCCAGGGCAGCGCCCTGGTGGGGTCCGGGGCAAAGCCCCGCCAGACCCGCTCACTCGTCACCGGCCCATCGAGAATCCCATCCGTCCCCAACGCATCGGCCACCGCGTTGTTGATGGCCGGAAACACCCCCACCGCCGCCGCCTCCCCACACCCCTTCACCCCCAGGGGATTGGTCACACACACCGTATTATTGAACCCCAGCCCGAACGCCGGAAAATCATCCGCACGCGGCAGGGCATAATCCATGAACGACCCGGTCACCGGCTGCCCGCTCTCCGGATCGAACACTGCCTGTTCCATCAAAGCCTGACCCGCCCCCTGCGCGATCGCGCCATGCGCCTGACCGGCGGCGATCATCGGATTGACGATGACCCCATAATCATCCACCGCCACATGCCGCGCCAGCACGACCCGCCCGGTCTCCCCATCAATCTCCACCTCAACGACATGCGTGCCGTTGGGAAACGTCATGTGCTCCCGCGTCCAGAAATGATACGTGTCAAGCGGCGAACCCGCCTCCCGCGCCTTCGCCGCGACAGCGAGCACCCCAACACGCCGGTCCGTGCCCACTACCGCGAACATGCCATCAGCGAATCCCACATCCGCCTCCGCCGCCTCCAGCAGCGAGGCGGCGATGGGACGGCCCTTGGCGACGATTGCCTCCGAGGCCCGGAAAATCGCCGTGCCGCCCATGTACGTGGCACGCGAACTGCCATGCCCGCCACCCGCGCGGATCTTGCCCGTATCCCCCTGCACCAGCCGCACGCGATCATTGGGAACGCCCAGACAATGCGCCAGGATTTGTGGAAACGTCGTCTCGTGCCCCTGGCCGATGGTCTGCGTGCCGGTGATCAACGAGACCGTGCCATCTTCCTCGAACCGTATGTCGACATTTTCCGACGGATTGCCGCCCGTGGCCTTGATGTGACAGGCGAAGCCGAGACCATGGAGATTGCCCCTGGCCTCGCTCGCGGCGCGGCGGGCGGGGAAACCCGGCAAATCGGCGGCTTCCAGGGCCTTGTCAAACGCGCCGAGGAAATCGCCACTGTCCACGGCGTGGCCCATCGCGTTGGTCATCGGCGCGCGCGCCATGTTCCGGCGCCGCAATGTGGCGCGATCGAACCCGCACTGGCGGGCGGCGGCGTCGATCAGGCGTTCGATGATGTTCACCGCCTCCGCGAAACCGGGACCGCGGGTGACGCCGATGGGCGTGGTGTTGGTCATCACCGTGCGGATACGCAGGGCGACCTGGGGAATGGTGTAAACGCCGCCCTGCAAGTGCGGATACTGAAACGTCTGCAACGCCCCCGCGCCGCCGCACATGAAGGCGCCGATATTGGCGATGCTCTCGACGCGCAGGCCCAGAAACCGTCCCTCCGCGTCCAGCGCCAGCGAAGCGTCCGCGAGATGGTCGCGCGCCTGATGATCGCTGACGAACACCTCCGAGCGGCTGGCGATCCATTTCACCGGACGGCCGCAGCGGCGGGCGGCCCAGGGAAGGAGGGCTTGCTCGGGATAGGGGAAGTTCTTGGCGCCGAAACCGCCACCGACATCGGGCGCGATGAAACGGAGTTTTTCCGGTGGCACGTTCAACACCCGCGCGATGGCGTCGCGATTGCCGTGCAGGCTCTGGCTGGAAACATGCGCGACATACTGTTCCGCTGCCGCGTCGTACACGCCCACGACGCCGCGCGGCTCCATCGGATTGGTCACGATGCGATGGTTGTGCAGCCGTAGCGAAACAACATGCGCGGCGCTGGCGAACGCATCCTCCGCGTCCCCCACCCGCCAGTCCATGCAAAGCCAGCCGGGCGTTTCCGCGGCCTCCGCCGCCGCCAGCACCGCCTTCCGCCCAGAGTACCCCACCCGCACCAACTCCGCCCCATCCATCGCCTGGGCTTTTGTTTCCGCGACGACGAGGGCGATCAACTGTCCGGCATGACGCACCTCATCGCGCGCCAGCAACGGCAATGGGAAAAAATGGAATTTCTCGCCGGTCTGGACATTCGCATCGACGGTGGGCGGCAAATCGTTCAGCCCATCCGCCGCCACATCCTCCGCCGTCAGAACCGCGAGCACGCCCGGCGCGGCACGGGCAGCACTGGTGTCGATGCCGGTGATCCCGGCATGAGCATGGGTCGAACGCACGAACACCGCGTGCGCCACGCCAGAAAACACGAGATCATCGAGATAGGCGCCCCCGCCCACCAGGAAACGCGCGTCCTCCCGGCGCTTCGGAGACGCGCCGAGACCAAAACGATCGCCGTCCATGCGCGCCTCCGTGCGGGTTCAGCCGCGTGCTGGTCTCAGTCGTGCGCGCGTTTGGGGAATTGCAGGCACAGCAGATCGGCGCCCATCGGACCCGCCGTCATGGCGAGCGCCGCCTCATCCGGTCCCACGAACACGGTCGAGTTCACCGGCAGCAATGCCCCGCCCGGTACGTGCGCCATGCCCGCCGTCACCACCCAGAACTGCCCGCCGCCGGTGGACGGATCGGGGCCGGTCGCCGTGCCCGCCGCCTGAACGGTGTAGCGCCAGGTGCCGAGGCCGTCCTTGGTTTCCGCGATCACCGCCTCCCCCGTGACACCGGACAGGGCCGCGCGTTCCGCGTCGGACAGTGCCGCGAGCGGGCCGCAGGTGGCCTCCCGGTGCTGGAAGCGCGCGCGGGCCTCACGCAGGCGCTGGCGTTCGGCGGGCATGTAGCGAGCGCCGGGATCCCAGGCGTTGCGGAGCGTGAACCAGGCGATCCCCTCGCCGGCAGCGATGATCGGACCGTAGGCGGAATAAGAATCCGTGTAATGGACCGAAACGGTGTCCACGTCATGCACACCCAGCCGGCCGCCGCCCTGGACGATGACCTGATATTGGTCGGCCTCGTGGAAATGCGGATGCACGATGGCGTCGGCGTCTTTCTCCACCAGAAAGGCCATCGGGTAGACGATGTTGCTGGCCGGTGCCGCCTCGCCTTCCTTCAGCGTGTTGCGGTTCTTGCCGATGTAGGTGGTGTGCCAGCCATTGCCGGTCTTGCGGCGGTTGGCCTGGTGCGCGGCGATGCTGTCGGCGGTGAGGATCATGGGAGGACCTCTGGGTGGTTGTGCTTGCGCGCAGCATAACCGCGGAAGGGCGATCTTGCCAGGGAGACGTTCATGCTGGTGGTCACGGCGGCGTTCTGGGGGAGAGACGCATTTTTTGAAGATGATGAACGGGATGAACACAGAATTAAGGCTGGATGTTGGGCAAGGGCGTGAGGACGGGGCGGTGGCTGGTCATGATGTCATGGGTTATCGTGGTTCAAAGGCCGTTTCGCGCGCGCGCAAGAACGGGCGCTCTTGCCACCTTCGTCCCAGAGCGGCTTGATGCGGTTTCCCCTCGCGCATCCCTGGCGCGCATTCCTGGAGAGACCCATGCCATCCAATCCTTTCGACCTGAGCGGCAAGGTCGCCCTCATCACCGGCGGCAATTCCGGCATCGGACTGGGCATGGCCAAAGCGGTCGCGGCGGCGGGGGCGGATGTCGCGATCTGGGGCACCAACGCCGCCAAGAACGAAGCGGCACGGGAGGAGATCGCCAAACTGGGCACCCGCGTCGTGGCGCTGACCTGCGACGTGGGCGACGAAGCCGCGGTCGAAGCCAGTTTCGCCCGCACCCTCGAAACCCTGGGCCGGGTCGATGGCTGCTTCGCCAACGCGGGCGTCTCGGGCCGTGGCGGCAAACCGTTCATCGAAATGACAGCGGAGGAATGGCGCCGCGTCATGCGCGTCAACCTCGACGGCGCGTTCTTCACGCTGCGCACGGCGGCGAAACACATGGTTCAGAGCAAGACCGAGGGCGTGCTGGCGGGCACCGCCTCCCTGGCCGCGATCGAGGGCTCGCCGCGCAGCGAGCATTACGCGGCGACCAAGGGCGGCATGATCTCGATGACGCGCTCGCTGGCGGTGGAACTGGCGCGCTACGGCATCCGCGCGCATTCGATCCTGCCGGGGTGGATCGATACCGGCATGACGGAGAAAGCCCTCGCCACGGATGGGTTCCAGAACAAGGTGTTTCCCCGGATTCCGATGCGGCGGTGGGGCACGGGCGACGATTTCGGCGGGATCGCGGTGTACTTGATGAGCGCGGCGTCGCGGTATCATACCGGGGATACGTTCGTGATTGATGGGGGATACTCGTTGTTTTGAGGGTGGGGGAAAGGTCTGACATTATGGGACTGAGTTTCAGGAGTAAGAGGGGCAAAAGTGTGGGTAGCCTTGTATTTTTCGCTTGCGCCGCTTCGATGCGATAGACTCTTTGCATCATGTGCAGCCGCCACCGTCCCTTTCTGGCCTGAGCCGCGCGGAGCTTGAAGCTCTGCTTATCGAACTGTTCGGCGGAATCGCCACGCTGAAGCAAACGAACAGCGAACTGCGCGAGGAAATCACGCGTTTGAAGGGCCTGAAAGGCCGTCCGGACATCAAACCCAGTGGCATGGATAAGAACTCCGGGCCGCTGAAGCCGACCCCGGGTAAAAAACGCCGTGGCCGGGTTACTCCCAGGGCCATCGTCGAAGACCGGGTTGTCAAAGCCGTGATCCCGGAAGGATCGGTGTTCAGGGGTCACGAGCCGTTTCTGGTTCAGGACCTCGTGATTTCCGCGGCAGCGATCTGTTACCGGCGGGAGCGCTGGGTCACCCCGGATGGGCGGACGATCCTGGCGCCGTTGCCGGAGGGAATTGATGGTCACTTTGGCCCGGAACTCCGCCGCTTTGTGCTGATGCAGTATCATCAGGGGCAATCGACGCTGCCCCGGCTGGTGATATTGTTGCGATCATTGGGTGTGTCGATTTCAAAACGCCAGGTGCAACGTCTGCTGATGGAAAAACATGGTGACTTCATCGCCGAAGCTCAGGCGGTGTTGCGTGCGGGGCTTGAGACGGCGGCATTTGTATCCGCCGGTGACACGGGCGCCCGTCACGCCGGCCAGAATCGGTTTTGCACGCGGATTGGCAATGACTGGTTCACATGGTTCGGCACACGGGCGTCGAAGAGCCGGTTGAATTTTCTCGATCTGCTTCGTGCCGGTCATACGGATTACGTGCTCAATGACGCCGCTTACGACTACATGCGGCGTCATGATTTGTCCGGGCCGGCGACCGGCCTTTTGACGGCCGGGCCACGGACACAGTTCGATGATCAGGCGGCCTGGCTGACGCATCCCGGCCGGCCCGGCTTCAACACGATGACCGTGAAGCCCGATCCAGTACGGGTCGCCTCCGAGGGCGCGTTGTGGGGCAGTGTCCAATCGCACGGGTTCTTATGTGAGACCGTCGTGCTCAGCGATGACGCCGGACAGTTCAATGTCGGACGGCATGCGTTGTGCTGGGTTCACGCGGAGCGGCTGGTGCATGAGTTGAACACCTTCAACGACCGGCATCGCGCCGCGCAACAGCGGGTTCGCGGCCTGATCTGGGATTTTTACGCTGATCTCAAGGTTTACCGGGCCGAACCCGGAAAACGTCAGGCCATCGCGTTGCGGGCACGGTTCGACCGTATCTTCCGCCGCGGCACGGGCTTCGCCATGCTCGACCGCCTGCTGGTGCGGTTGCATGCCAATAAGACGGAGTTGTTGATGGTGTTGGACCGGCCCGAAATTCCGCCGCACACGAACGCCTCGGAGAATGATGTCCGATGTCAGGTCACGCGCCGGAAAGTCAGTGGCGGAACACGAAGTGTTCCCGGGCGCGACAGCCGCGATACGTTCCTCGGGCTCGCGAAAACCTGTGCCAAACTCGGCATACGGTTCTGGGACTACCTGGGGAACCGTCTCAAGGTGGCGGGGCATGCCGTCATCGAACCGCTGGACCACTATGTCAGAGCGCGAACCCGATATGCCTGACGGCGCCGCTACCCACACTTTTGCCCCTCTTACTTTCAGGACTTACAAGCTATTGATTTTTCTTATTAAAAAATTTACCCTGAAACTTACCCCTTAAAGACACTTTTGCCCAGCCATACTACACGAGTATGGCGTTGTATGGTAGGCATGAATTCAACAGTGTCACTGTTCGGTCTGGAACAAGTAGGAAGCCATTAAAATATGCCATACGACAATCCACGTCAGGTCCCATATGACGATATTGGAATCCTGACCGCTGCCCGTGCCAGAATTGCCGACAGGGATCATTGGGGCCAGCGCCGGTTTCGAGACGGAGCTCGCTGCTGTCTTCTCGAGGCGCTCGCGGGGGCAATCAAAAGTGCCAACCCGGACGAAACAGAACGCAGACTGCAAGAGATTCTCGTTGCCAATCTTCCGCGCAGCGCTGGCCTTAGAGCGCGCATGAAGTTCCTCTCTTCAAGATATCGATTGATCGTATTTAATGACCTTTTTGGCACGTATCACGACGATGCCGTCGAATTGTTCGACCACGCCATCAAGAATCTGTTAAACAACAAACAAAAATCTGTTGCGGAACAATCAAATCTCGAAAAAGTGGCTTGATGGCGACGATTGCGGCAGCTACCGCGCACCCCGACCTTACCGCGCACTGGGTTGGATTCGCCGCCCTCGGGATTTTCGCCGTGGCCTATGTGCTGGTGATCTTTGAAGAGGCCATCCACCTGCCCAAGTCCAAGCCCGTGGTCGCGGCTGCCGGTGTGCTTTGGATAATGATCGCCGCCGTCTATGCGAACCTCGGATTATCACAGGAAGTAGGGGTAGCCCTGCGTCACGTCCTCCTCGAATATGCCGAGTTGCTTCTCTTCCTTTTCGTTGCGATGACATACGTGAACGCACTCGAGGAACGCCGCGTCTTCGATGCGTTACGTGCCTGGCTGGTGCGTTCCGGCTTCAGTTATCGCAAGCTGTTTTGGTTCACTGGCGGCCTGGCATTCTTCCTTTCTCCGGTCGCCGATAATTTGACGACGGCGTTGGTCATGTGCGCGGTGGCAACGTCCGTCGGGACGGCCGCGCCCCGGTTCGTTGTGCTGTCCTGTATCAATATCGTGGTGGCCGCAAATGCGGGCGGCGCGTTCAGTCCCTTTGGAGATATCACGACCCTGATGGTCTGGCAGAAGGGGCTGGTGCCATTTCAGGATTTCTTTTTGTTGTTTTTTCCTTCGGTTATCAATTTTCTCATTCCAGCGGTGCTGATGCATTTCGCGGTCCCACGCGGTGCGCCCGCGCCAAGCGATCAGATGGTGACAATGAAAATTGGTGCCCTCTGGATGATCGCCCTGTTTGGCGGCACGATCATCACGACAGTATGCGCGCATATTTTCCTGCACCTGCCTCCGGTATTGGGAATGATGACCGGTCTGGCCTATCTGCAATTTCTTGACTACTTCCTTCAACGCCGCGATGAACGCCGGACGGCGACAGGTGGCTACACCTTTAACGTGTTTCAGAGAATGGCCAGCGTGGAATGGGACACGCTGCTGTTCTTTTACGGCGTAATGATGTGTGTGGGAGCGCTGGGTCTGCTCGGTTATCTGACAGCCGCGTCCCATCTGCTATACGGCGTGTTGGGCGCGACCACGGCGAACGTATCAATCGGCGTGGCATCGGCGATCCTTGATAATATCCCTCTGATGTTCGCGGTTCTCAGCATGCAACCCGACATGTCCCTCGGCCAATGGCTATTGATAACACTGACGGCGGGAGTGGGCGGGAGCCTTCTGTCGATTGGTTCGGCCGCGGGCGTGGCGGTCATGGGACAGGCGCGCGGCGTTTACACATTCGCGTCCCATTTACGCTGGACGCCCGCCATTGCTCTCGGCTACGCGGCCAGCATCATTGCCCATATGATGCTGAACCGTGGCATTTTTTGATTACATCAAGGCGTAAGTGACGCGGCCGCACAGGCGCGGATCACACCCGCGCCGAGATGCAGGCATGAGTCCAGCAAAGGATCCTTTGCTGGACTCACAGATTCAATCGGACACACGCATGAGTCTGCCCACACCATCGCGAAACTCTCCCCTTTCCTAACCCCACCGCCCCCTCAGATCGTCCCCACCGTCCTGATCCGCGCCCGCGCGAAAATCTCCATCTGCGACAGCACCGCCGTGCCCGGCCGCACCCGTTCCACGATCGCGCGCACATGGGCGCGGATCGCCCCGCTGCTCAGCACCACGGGCAGTTCCCCGGCGGCGGAGGCCTTGTCATGCACCTCGTTC
>JAYVCG010000115.1:0-5150 GCA_043750075.1 Acetobacteraceae bacterium
GGCATGCCGTTGCCGTGCAGGCCGCCAAGGCTCATCGGATGGTTCTCGGACACCGTGCCCTTGCCGTTGATGCTGTTGACGACCGTGAAGCCCATGTCGAGCAACTGATGGATCTCCGCGCTGGCGATGCGGGCGCCGGAGCCGATCCACAGCATCGGCCGCCGCGCCGCCTTCACCCGCGCGGCGAGTTCGTTCATTTCGCCATCGGTCGGCGTGCGGCCGGGCGGGAGCGGCAGCACGAAACTGTCCAGCATCGCGGGCCGGTCGATTTTCGCCCGTTGCAGGTCGATCGGGATTTCCACGCTGACCGGACCGGTGGGCGCCGTCAGCGCCTCCACCGCCGCGCGCGTCAAAATCCCCAGCGCCTGCTGGGCCGAGCGCACGCGGTAGGCGGCTTTGGAGACGGAGCGGAGCATGGCGAGCTGATCGATCGGATCGTGCACCGTGCCCATGTCGCGGTCGGCGTACTGGGACATCGTCATGCCGGTGATGTGCAGCACGGGCGAGCCGGAGAACCGGGCCTCGATCAACCCGCCGATGGCGTTCGCCGCCCCCGGCCCGGTGGAGGAAAACAGCACCCCCAGACCGCCCGAGACGCGGGCATACCCGTCCGCCATGTGGGCGCCGCCGAGTTCGCCGCGGGCCATCATGAAGCGGATGGTGTTGCGCCGTCCGATCGCGTCCAGCATGGGAATGTTGTGGACCGAGGCGATGCCGAACGCGGTCGTGACCCCGCAGGCGGTGAGGAATTCGGCGACCAGATCGCCAACGGTGTAGTCGCTCGCCATTTTTCTCGTCTCCCTTTTGTGGTCCCCTTTGTATGCCTCCGGGCGGCTCAGGCAAAGTTCCCGTTGGCTGAAACACACGCGCCGGCCCTGGAACCGTGCTACAAGTGCCTGGTGGAAGGAAAACCATGGCACTTCAGATAACCGCCGATCCGATTCTGACTCGGCTGCGCGCGGCCCTGAACGCGGCGTTTGGGGAGCGGATCGAACGCCTGGTCCTGTTCGGTTCGCGCGCGCGGGGCGACGCGCGGCCGGATTCGGATTATGACGTGGCGCTGTTTCTGTACGATCTGGCGGACCGCTGGCGGGTCATGCATCAACTGGGCGAGATCGAAACCGACATTCTGTACGACACCGGGGCGCCGGTGCAAATCATGCCTTACCGCGATGGGCACTGGCGGGAACGCACGCCGCTGATGCATGAACTCCGATGCGATGGTGTCGATCTTTGAAGCCCGAAACCACATCTTTCTGGAAAAAGCCGCCAAACTTCTGTCGGACAGTGAAGCCGTGTTGTCCCTTGGTCTTGGCGATATCGCGGGACGCACGGCTTATCTCGCGGTGTTCCATGCCGCGCGGGCGTTGATCTTTGAACGTCAGGACACCACGCCGAAAACCCATCGTGGCGTCCATGTGCGTTTCGTCGAACTCGTCAGAACCGACGTGAGATTCGATCCCGATCTCCGGTCGTTTCTTTCTCAGGCCTGTAAAATGAAAGCCGTGGCTGATTACGATACCGGACCGGAGGCTGAGGTACCCATCGCGGAGGCCGCCGTCGCTCTTGTTACCGCCTGGCGGTTCATCATCACGCTTCTGCGCCCTTTCCCAGAACAATCGTCCAGAGAACCGAAATGATCGAGGCGCGATTGATGTCATGCCCGCTGGATGAAACCTGAACAGACGAGCCGGAACTTGCCGTGGCTGATAGCCGGGAGGGCACCATGAGTGACACACATTGACCACAGATGGCCTTTCAGAAAGTATTCGTCACGACAGAGTGAAAATGGATCACGGGAGGCCGCTGCGATGCGATTCAGAACCGGAATTGCCTGGTTGACGGGGCTTGTGGCCTGGGGCGCCCTGGGACTGCAACTCTGGCTGATCATCGGCAAGATGGGGGCCGATGGCTTTGGCACGGGCGCGGCGGTCTGGCGGTTCCTGGGGTTCTTCACGATCCTGACCAATGGCGCCGTGGCCGTTGTCGCCACCGCCATCGCCATGCGGCCCGGCAGCGGCATGGCCGGCGCCCGTGTCCGCCTGGCAGCGGTGACGGCGATCACGCTGGTCGGTATCATCTATTCGGTCGCGCTCAGGGGGGTCTGGGAGCCAACCGGATGGCAGGCCGTCGCCGATCACGCGTTGCATGACGTGACGCCACCACTTTTTCTCGTGACCTGGCTTGTTTGCGGCCATCCCGGCCTGGCGTGGCGTGATGCCGTGTGGGGCATCGCCGGTCCGATAGTGTATTGTTTCTATGCCTTGATCCGCGGTTCCATCGATGGGTGGTATGCCTATTGGTTCCTTGACCCGCGGGAGCTGAGCGTTGGCGCGCTGACCGGCAACATGGCATTGTTGCTTCTGGCGTCTCTGGCCGTCGCGTTTGGTTTCGTGGCGATTGACCGGTGGCTCGACCGCCGGGAGGCACGGTCAGGGACCGCCGCCTGAACATGTCGCGCCATCGCGCTCCGGCGTTTCACGGTGTCCCGCCATCCTGTACAGGCCGAACGGATCGGAGGCGCACAGCACGCCAAGGAAGCCCACCGCCACCGACAGCCAGCGGGCGCGTGTCACCGTCTCATGCAGGATGTGCCGCGCCATCAGCGTCACCATCAGCGGCGCGGCGAAACAGAGGCACAGCCATTGCGCCAGCGGCAGCGTGCGGGCCGCTGAGTAAAAACACAGCCACGCGATCAGGTTGACCACGCTCCGCCAGAACAGCATGCGTTTCAGCGGTGTGGCGGCGGCGCGCTCCAGCAGGGGACGGCGGCCGATCGCCAGACAGGCGGCCAGGATAGTGGCGCCGCGGAAGAGCAACACCTGCCAGACGGGCCAATCGGCCACCAGACCCTTGATCGCGGCGTCGTGCGGGGCGAACAGCCCGTAGGCGAGCACGCCAGGCCCGATGCCTTTTGCCGCGGTGTCCTCCCTCAACACGCGCGCTCAGCGGACCGAGGTGATGGCGTTACGATTGCGCGCCCATGCGTCCTGGGTGGAACCAGGGTCGATGGGGCGGGCCTTGCCGTAGCTGATGGTTTCGATGCGCCGCGCGTCGATCCCGCGTGAGGCGAGGTAATCGCGGTCCGCGCTGGCGCGGCGCTGGCCGAGGGCAAGATTGTATTCCTCGGTGCCGCGTTCGTCGCAATTGCCCGCCACCCAGATGCTGACGCGGGGGTTTTGCTGGAGCCACTGCGCCTGACGTTCCAGCACCGCGCGCGCCTGTTCATTGATGACGCTCTGATCGGTGTCGAAGAAGATGCGGTCGCCCGCGTACTGGACCAGGTCTTCCTGGCTGCCCGGCGCGCCCCTTCCCGGCTGTCCGGCGCCCATCCCGGCGTTCGTGACGCCGCCCATGCCCCCCTGGCCCGCGGTGGAGGCGTACGGGTTCGCCGTTCCCCCGGCACAGGCGCTCAACACCAGCGCCGCGGCGGCGCACATCACACTCAAACGGATCATGCCATTCTCCCTTGGCGGTGACACGGCCAGACAGGGGAGAATTGTGGCGTTTTTGGAGATGGTCCACCGGGAGCGGAATCGTGGGGACGTTTTCTGGCCCCTCCACCGGAGAGCAGCGGAATCGCCGTGGAGCAGAATCGCGGAGACGTTTTCTGGCCTTCCACCGTCATCCTCCGGCCTGGCCGGAGGATCTCGCGCGGCACCATGCCGGGACAGATCCCCCGGCCAGGCCGTGGGATGATGGCGGAGGGCCGGGGAATACGATGACCCTTGACGATGATCATTGATCTGGCGCCCGCTGGTGGCCTGGCGGACATCCTTGCGGACCTCGGAGATCATGCTCCTGATCTCAAAAGCCCAGGGGTCTCGATGTGGCGGAGGAGGGCGGTGGTGAAGGGGCTGTTGGAACTGGCGCCGTCGGCGGCCTCGGTGCCGGGGGCGTAGACAATTAGCGTGCCCACCGTGGCGCGTTGCGGCGCCAGGCCCCGCTCGCCCCCCATGCCGCGCCCGCCAGCGGTGAGCGTCTTGCGGAACGGGTTGTCGCGGCAGGAATCGAGCACCAGGATCGACACGCGGGCCTGACCCTCGATCTGTTCCAGGATGGCGTCGATCTGCACCGTCTCGAAACGCAGGTCGCGTTCGTTATGGACCTCGGCCTGCACGGGCACGAGCCAGTTGTGGCCGCCGAACTCCAGCGCGTGGCCCGCGTGGAAGAACAGTGCCGCGTCGGCGCCGGTGGCGCGCTTGCCAAAACGGCGGACGGCGGCTTCCAGCGCGGTGCGGTCCGGGTCGGTGACCGTTTCCACCTCGAACCCGACCGCCTCAACGCCGCCGCCAGTCCCTGGGCGTCATTCAGCGTGTTGGCGAGGGGAGTGACGTGCTTATAGGCGCTCACGCCAACGACCAGCGCGACACGGGGGGCGATTTGCGCGGCCCAGGCGGGGAAGCCGGGCATGGCCATCGCCAGCAGCAGGAGAATCGCGCGGAACACGCGCCAGACGTTCCTTTACGGATCAGGGAGGGAGCTTATTCTTACTGTGTCATAAATTCAGCACCTCATTCCACCGCTGGCAGCACGGGCAGCGCGGGACCATCCTGACGAGGGCGCGCGCGATGCGGATACGGACGGTGGTGATGGAGGTGCTGACGTGGCGCTCCGGGCGGAGCGGCGGCGCCCCGGGGTCGATAACCCCCGGGTAGGGCAGGTTTCGCGAGGAACGGGGGCCAGCCTCCGGTTGAGGGGGGAAGGGCGGCCCGCTCGATGATGAGGAAGCCGTAGGCCGCGATACACAGCGTGGCGTGGTGGTGGAAGCCCCGCCACCCCCGGCCCTCATACTGTCCGAGGCCGAGTTCTTGTTTGAGGTCCTGGTAGTCGCGCTCGATACGCCAGCGGCGCTTGGTGGTGTGGACCAGGGCGCGGCGGCTGATGCGCGCGGGCAGGGTCGAGAACCAGTATTTCGCGGGTTCGGGCTCGCCTTTGGGCCATTCGATCAGGAGCCATTCCTCCGCCCGCGCGGCCGTGTCGCCCTGATGCGCGGGGCGGACGCGTACGGCGGCGAAGCGTGAGGCCAGCGTGCCGTTGGTTCCCTCCCGCCAGGTCACGCGCCGCCAGGCTTTCCCGGGGAGGCCAAGCGCCAGGTCTTTGGCCGTGACCGGCTGGTGCTCCGCGTCGCGGCGCACCCTCGTGGGCTT
>JAYVCG010000116.1:0-11235 GCA_043750075.1 Acetobacteraceae bacterium
GTCGAAACGCCCGCCGGTCGGCACCGTGTCCAGATGGCTGCCAAACGCCACGGCGCCCGCGGCCGGATCGCGCCCCTCGCGCCGCAGGAACATGTTGCCAATCCCATCCCGCTCCAGGATCAGGTTGAGAGGCTGGCACCAGTCCACGAGCAAGGCCCGCGCGGCCGTGTCCTCTGGCGACAAGGCAAGACGGCGGCTTCCCCCTTCTGGCGTTGGTCCAATTTCGGCGATGTCCATGATGGATCGCCAGAGACGGTCGGCATCGATGGCAGGGGTCATGGTCATCCGCTTCCGGCATCTGTCACGGACCGGAAGCATGAACGATTTACCGCGGCATGGCGACAGGTCATCGCCTCACGCGGCCAGAGGGCTTTTCATCGCCCGGAGTGCTTCATGGCCCAAAGTGCTTATCACCGTCCAGGGAGCTTATCACCGTAACGTGTAACGCACCGCGGTCGTGAGGGTGACACGCGCCTGGGTCATCGACGGGGGAAACGCCGGCAGCGCCGCCTGGCGCAACAACGCGAGCGCCGCCATGTCCAGCAGGACGAACCCCGATGGACCGGCGATCGCCGCCTCCACCACCCGGCCCATGCGATCGACGGTGAACCGCACCGTGACCCGGCCTTCTTCACCGCGGCGGCGGGCTTCCTCCGGGTAATTCCGGGCCGAGGCCAGCCAGCCCGACACCGCCCGTTGCCAGGCGGCATCGACCACGGGGATGGCCGGTGCGGGAGCTGATGCTGACGCGACAGGCATGGCCCATGCCGGGGCTGGCGGCGGGGCCGCCAAAGGGGCAAACGGACCGGGCGGGGCCGCCTGAGACACAGCTTCCCTGACCGGCGCGGGCCGGGCCGCGGCCACGGATTTTGGCGGCGGAGGCCTGGATTTCGGCGGCGATGGCGCCTGAGCCGGTTTTGGTGACGGTGAAGGGAGTGGCTCCAGGGCTGGTGGAATCTCCTTCGGCACGGACGGGGCATCCTTGGATGAAAGGACGTTCAGGGACGCCGCCGGCGCGGGTGGTGCTTCCATGATGACCTCCGGAGACAGCGGGATAACCCCGGCCGGTTGTTCAAACACCATTGGGAAAGTCGTTTCTTCTACAATATCGGGTTCCGGCGCGTGCCCGGCCAGCGCCATCACCACGGCGAGTGCCATCGCATGAAGCGCGGCCGATGCGAAACAGGCTTTTCCACGCCATGCGTTTCGCCTGGAAAACACGATCCGGCCTGGGGCGGCGGGTGGTCCTCCGTTTGAAAAAGACCGTGGAACAGCCAGTTTTAATGTGTCATTCCGTATCATGATACGCTGATCATCATCCAGTACGGGGAAGGTGAAAAGAAGAAACGCGCCTTGGGCGAGGAAGGATGCCCGCCAGCCATCAGGTTTGGCATGTGCGATCGCGGAGTGTCTCACGATCCTGGCTGGCCTGACAGTGGGGCGATCATTTGAAGCAAGGCAAGGCCGGGGCGCTGCCCCGCGCCCCGCCAGGGGAATGTCCCCTGGACCCACTCCAATGGACGGGTTCCAAGGGCTACCGCCCTTGGCGGGTCCAGGGCAGAGCCCTGGCGGGGTCCGGGGCGGAGCCCCACCGGTCCAGCCACCCCAGCAACGCCTCCCGGAACGGCGGCACACTCTTGTAACGCGCCATCGCCTCCGGCAACGCCCGCACCGCCCCGGCCAAAACAGCGGCACTCTCCTCCGTGGTCACCGCGCACGCCAGCGGATACACATGCACACGAATCCCAAACACCACCGCGCCACTCACCGGCAACCGGCGCAGCGTCTGCCGCTCGACCCGCAGAAACAACCGCTCCCCCGCGTTGTCCGCCGTGATCGAGGCATCATGCGCCACCCGCCCCTTCCCGCCCGGCTGAAACAACGCCGGATCATCCAGCACCGACCAGTTCACCCTGGCAACGACAGCACCCGGCCGCACATGCGCCATGAACCGGTCCACCGGACGCGCCAGCCGCTCGGCGTACAACGGCACTGCGTCATGCACCAAGGCCAGGGGACGGCCGATCTTCTCCGCCAGCCGCCAGCGGCTCGGGAAACACAGCACGGCGGCGGTCAGGCGCGGCCCCTCCGGCGAGGCCTCGATCAGGCATAAATCCTCCTGCACCAGACGCCCGGCGCATTCCAGCGGGTCGTACGCCGCGATCTCCAGCCTTTCTCCGGTCAGACGGACATGAACCGTGTCCCCATCACGCTGAAACCACTCCGGACGCAGCCTGGTCAGATGTTCGAGCACCATCGCCAGCATCTCAGCGCGGGCGGGCGCGGAGGCGGGCTCAGCCGCGAACACCTCCGCGCGCCGGTCCGCGAGCAGACGGCGCCGTTCCGCCATCTGCGCCGGATACAGCGTGTCGATCTCGAACCATTCCGTCTCCGGCACGGTCACGAGGCCCATGGCCATGCGGTACGGTCCCGGCTCGAACGGCAGAAACACCGCCTCGGCTGGAAGGGGCATCATCGCCGTGCTCCAGGCGGCAAGGCCATCATCGCAAGCTCAGGGAGCATCAGTGCATCACGTCGCCGCCATTGGGCGACAGCGTGGCGCCCACATAGAACCCGCCATCGGGACCGGCGAGCAGCAGCGCGGTGGCGGCGATTTCTTCCGGCCGGCCAAACCGCCCAATGGGCAGTGCCGCGATGAACGCCTGGCGATCCTGGACTGTCATCGTCGCGGTCAGATCGGTGACGACCGGGCCGGGTGCGATGGCGTTGACGCGGATGCCCTTCGGCGTCGCCTCCCACGCCAAAGCGCGGGTAAAGCCCATGATCGCGGCCTTGGCGGCGGAGTAAGGCGCGGAGTTCACCGCCCCCTTCAACCCGCGCTGCGAGGCGACGTTGATGATGCACCCCGTCCCGCGCGCCACCATCGCCGGATACACAGCCTGCGCCATGAAGAACATGCCCTTGAGATGGACCGAAATGATCCGGTCGAATTCTTCTTCCGTGTAGTCCTCGAACGGTTTGCGGATGTTCATCCCGGCGTTGTTGAACAGGATGTCCACCGGACCGAGATCGCGCGCCACCGCCGCCGCGAACGCCCGGCTGGCGCCCGTGTCCGCGATGTCGAGCGACTGGTGCATCGCGCGCCGCCCCATGGCCTCGATCTCCGCCCTGGTCTCATCGGCTTTCGCGCCGTCATCGAGATGGCAGAACCCGACATCCGCGCCCTCCGCCGCGAAGGCGAGCGCGGTGGCGCGTCCGATGCCGCGCGAACCCCCCGTGATCAACGCGATTTTCCCCGCGAGTTTCATGCCGGTCTCCCCTGCCAGGATGCTGTGGTATCCGCGCCATGTTGCCTCCGGATCGCCGCCGCACCAAGGTGGGGTCATGCACACGGTCCGAACGCTTTCCGAACTCCGTGCCGCGGCGGCGGCGCTGCGGTCCACGCACGGCTCCCTCGCGCTGGTGCCAACCATGGGCGCGTTGCATGACGGCCACCGCGCCCTGGTCCAGGCCGGCGCGGCCTCCGGCGCGGCGGTGGTGACCTCGATCTTCGTCAACCCGTCGCAATTCACGCCGTCCGAGGATTTGTCACGCTATCCGCGCGATGAGGCGGGCGATCTGGCGACGCTGCGGGCCTGCGGCTGCGCGCTGGTGTGGATGCCCGGCGTGGAGACGATGTATCCTCCGGACGATGCGACGGTGCTCACCGTGAGCGGTCCGGCGGAGCGGTGGGAAGGCGCCGTGCGGCCCGGCCATTTCCGCGGGGTGGCGACGGTGTGCGCGAAACTGTTCGGCCAGGTCCGCCCCGACCGCGCGTATTTCGGGGAAAAGGACTGGCAGCAATTGCAGGTGATCCGCCAGATGGTGCGCGATCTGCATTTGCCATTGGAGATCGTTCCGGTTGCAACGGTCCGTGAGGCGGATGGTCTGGCGATGTCGTCGCGCAACCGTTTCCTGACCGCGGACGAACGCGCGCGGGCGCCGCTGTTGCACACGGTCCTGCGGGAGACGGCGGCGGCCCTGGCGGCGGGGGGCGAGGCGGCGGGGGGCGCGGCGGCGGAACCGTTGCGCGCGGCGCGGGAGAGGCTTACGGCGGC
Source organism: Acetobacteraceae bacterium (assembly GCA_043750075.1). Lineage (GTDB taxonomy): Bacteria > Pseudomonadota > Alphaproteobacteria > Acetobacterales > Acetobacteraceae > Rhodopila. The sequence goes on from JAYVCG010000116.1 coordinate 4,059, forward strand.
GGGGTTTGGCGTCGATTATTGCGCGCTCGTCGATGGGCCGTCGCTGGCGGACATTCCGCGCGTTCAGCCCGGCGCGCGGTTGATCGTGGCGGCGCGGCTCGGTGCCGTGCGCCTGCTCGACAACATCGCGGCATGAGGATGCGCGCGGTTTTCCTCGCGCCCATCAGGGGTTTTCCTGGCTGGAGTGTCAGGAAAGGGTTTACCACGGAGGACGCGGAGAACCACGGAGACGCACGGAGAAGCAGTGAATGCATCCCTTGCCCCGCTGGCACGGCCAATGCCGTGTTCCCCCTGGCCCCATGCGAGAATCTCCGTGGTTCTCCTTGTCCTCCGTGGTGAAAACCTTTCTTGATCGCGCGCGCCCCTGACAGGAGACCGGCCCCATGATCGAAGTTGAAACGAAAGACGGCTGGCGCAAGCTGACCCTGAACCGCCCGGAGAAGCTCAACGCGGTCAATCCGGCCATGCTGACGCGCCTGCTCGTGGCGCTGACCGAGGCCGAGGCCGATCCAGCCACCCGTGCCTTGTTGCTGACCGGCAATGGCCGCGGCTTCTGCGCCGGTCAGGAACTCGGCCCCGATGTCACGCCCGGCGCCGATGGCCCGCCCGATCTGGAAAAACTCGCGGACACGTATCATCATGAGGTGGTGCGGCGGCTGCGTGCCTCCCGCCTGCCGGTGGTCTGCGCGGTCAATGGTGTCGCGGCGGGTGCCGGCGCCAGTTTCGCGCTGGCCTGCGACATCGTGCTGGCGGCTAAAAGCGCGCGTTTCGTGCAGGCTTTCGTGAAGATCGGCCTGGTGCCGGATTCGGGGGCGAGTTTCTTCCTGACCCACGGCATCGGCGAGGCCCGCGCCCGCGCCCTGGCGATGCTTGGCGATGCGATCGACGGCGAAACGGCCGCGTCCTGGGGGATGATCTGGAAAGCCGTCGATGACGCCGCGCTGATGACGGAAGCCGAGGCTCTGACAGCCACTCTCGCCAGAGCGCCCACCGGCGCGCTGAGCCGGATGAAGGCGATGTTCGCCGCCGCGGGCACCAATACGTTACATGCGCAACTCGATCTGGAAGCAAAACTGCAAGGCGAGGCGGGCCGCACCGCCGATTACGCCGAAGGTGTCCGCGCGTTCCAGGAAAAACGCCCGCCGGTCTTTAAAGGATGAGCGATCCGGACGTCCTGGCGCGACGCCGCGCGGCGGTGACACAGGCGGAAAACACCGCCAGCCTGGGCTTTGGCGGTATGCGTGACGGGATCATCCGATGGCGCCATGGTGGCGGAATTCCGCGGCCATGTCAGACTGAGCGGCGGGCGGTTCTTCGCCGATGAGGGATAAGGGGGCACGTTTCTGGAAGCGGCCGTGCGATGTGGCGAAGCGCGGGTTGTTTCCATGGTCCCGGTATTCCTCGCATGGTCCGTGCGGGTGAAAGACACATTTTTTGAAGCGGATGAACGCGGATCAGGAGGGATGAAGACTGGATGAGCGGGGGGTGATCAGGGCGGGGGCCGGAACATCGCGAACCCGTTGGGATGGGACGGCCATGTTTACCCGGCCAAGGCGTATATGGGCACAGCCCGATCCATGCCAGCATTGTCGAGGGTTTTATGACATGTTCAAATTGTACATGAAGGGCAATCCATCAGCATCACAGGAGAAGCCGGTAAAATCACCGTCGATCCCTCCAAGGAGTATTCAGGAAGGAAACATCGTATCCAGCTCGCTTTTTAGCGTCCATAATGGTTTCAGAGGGCGTGCCGCCGGTTGTGCTTCCATGAACCACGGCATTGACATGGCTAACGAAATTTCCAACGTCGCCGAAATAATTCGGATAGGCTTCCTTAAGATTCGCTATTTGGTCGATCTCTACCAGTACGCTATCTGTAGACCCCGACGACTCTTCAGCCCGCGAAGCCTGGTTCGTACCGTCGATCGACCCGGCATATCCCCTGACACGCACCTCCTCCTTTGCTCTGTCGTACTGAATCAGAAAGTACTTTGCGTCCCCTCGTATGAAATCTTCAATATACCGAAACGCATGTGCCAGATTTTCGAGAGTTTTAGCTGCATTCAATTTTTCATTCAATTGACCGATTTCATCTCGCCTGATTGGTCGATCTGGCGTTCCTGGCACCAACGGGCATTTTTCGATTTCCGCGAATTCGGATGACATCAATTCAAACAACCGTAACCAGCTTTCATCACCCTCGCCACCCTTCAAATCTTCTCCACGCACCAAGCCGATTGCTTCCACGGCTGTAGCCCATGAATGTTGTAGTTGCGTTCGAATTTGGACTTCTATTCTCTTGCCATCATGAATTTTCTGATCTTCGTCTCCCTGGAATTCGAGAACGAAATGATGACTCCGGTATCCACCAGGTCTCGGTTGTTGAATGTAGTTTGTATCGTTACGAATTAAATGGTTTGATGGACTACTTCTGTAGGTATCGACCAACGCTTCCATCTCGGAAACAGACGCGAGGATTGCTCGGCAACCACCTAAATCCTGAATTTGAGTGAGATTCATAGGCAAACGCTGGAGTTTCCGTCTGATAGACTTCATCCGCTTCACACGCGCCGCCGTGATGGCTGACGCCTGAATTCGCTTGATCCGGCCAGCGAGTTCCTGTCGAATTCGCCGCATTGGGTAAACATGGGCATTTCGCCAATCGTGGGCAATGTTGAATACCTGAGTAATCTCGTCAGACGACATTCCAGGAGACCAAGGAATTGTGCCTCTCAGAATTTCACCAGCCGCGTTGACCTTTGTTTTGGAGTAGTGGGATTGGGGATAACTGGCCATGTCTTTTTCAAAAAAACCCAGGAGAGGCGCAATCGGCCTCGGGTTCCTGGCCATGGATCGCGACGGAAATCATATGGGTCTCCGCGCGAATGCGTTAGCATAAAATCCAGCGATTCGGCATAGTAAGTACGGCATTGCCCAACAAAGCCCATTGTGACGAGATTTCCATGGAAGCCATATCCTGCCGCGCCAGCATCACGAAGGCGATCACGCGCGCCTGCCCGCCTATGACCTCATGTTCCGGCCCACGCCCTGACTACCCCTCCACTCATCCAGCCTTCATCCCTCCTGATCCGCGTTCATCCGCTTCAAAAAAATGTGTCTTTCACCCGCGCGTACCAGGGGAATGCCGCATCCCCGCCACGCACGCCTCTTTCCCTTGATGTCGAACCATGTTTTCCTGATGCTGCCTCGTGTGCCCTCCTCCAGGGAGAGCATACCAGCAAAACGCCAAAGGGAAGCATCCATGCCGGAACTGTCACGGAAAACCAGGGACGCGCTGAACGGCGCCGCCACCTCGACCCTGACCGGTTTGCTTAACCGGCGCGGTTTCACCAACATGTTTCTCCAGGACGTTTCCCCTTTACGTCTGGGCATTCCGCGCATGGTGGGTTTCGCCTACACGATGCGGTTCATTCCCCACCGTAAGGATAAATCCAGTCCCCTTGGCAACGCGCAACAAAAAGCCATGGAGGAATGTCCGCCGGATCATGTCCTGGTCATCGATTCCCGCGGCGACGCCCGCGCGGCCTCGGCGGGCGATCTCTATATCGGACGGCTGGCGGCGCGCGGCTGCGCCGGTATCGTGACGGATGGCGGCTTCCGCGATTCCGAGGGCGTTCTGAAAACCGGCCTGCCCGCCTATCACCGCCGCCCCACCTCGCCGCCAAGCCCGATCGTGCATCAACCTTACGACATCGGCCTGCCCATCGCCTGCGGCGGCGTCGCGGTTTATCCCGGCGATGTCATCGTCGGCGACTGCGACGGCGTCGTGGTGATCCCCGCCGATCTGGTGGACGAAATCGCCGCCGAGGCCGCGGTGCAAACCCAGTTCGACGAATGGGCTGAGGCCGAGGTCGCCAAGGGCCGTTCCTTGATCGGTCTGTTCCCGGTGCAAAACGACCAGTGCAAGGCCGATTACGCCGCCTGGAAAAAATCCCGCGGGCTGGCCCAGGGGCTGGAATGAGCGCGGGCTTTGATCGGATCGAGACGGCGTCACGCGATGGGACCGCGGCGCCGCGGCGCGAGCGCCTCGCCTGGTCACCGCGGCACGCCTTCGACAACGTGCCGCATTACCGCGCCGGCGCCGGTGTGTATTCCGATGATTTTCGTTCGCTGGACGATCTGAAACGATTCCCGTTCACCACCAAACAGGACACGGTGGGGTTGACCATGCGGGCGGTGAGCGGGCTCCGCCCGGACCCGCCAGGGGCTTTGCCCCTGGACCCCACCAAAGGCTCGCCTTTGGAAACCCTCCATTGGAGTCTTAATGGATGGGGTCCAGGGACACTGTCCCTGGCGGGGTCCAGGGGCGGCGCCCCTTGGCGGGGTCCGGGGCAGCGCCCCGAATCCCCCCGCACCCGCTAACCTCCTCCCATGCACAGCCCCATTACCACCGACATTCTCCTCCTTGGCGCGGGCCACGCGCATGTCGAAATCCTCCGCCGCTTCGCCCTCTCCCCCGAACCCGGCACCCGCCTGACCCTGATCGGCCGCGAACCCGAAACCCCCTACTCCGGGATGCTCCCCGGCCTCCTGCGCGGCGACTACGCCACACGCCAGGCCCATATTGACCTCGCCCCCCTCGCCGCCGCCGCCAAAGCCCGCCTCATCCTTGGCGAGGCCACCTCCATCCAACTCAACACCCGCACCGTCACCGTGCCAGGCCGCCCGGACATCCCCTTCGACCTCCTGTCCCTCAACGTCGGCGGCGAACCCGCCATCCCCCCCGACGGCGGCATCGCGGTCAAACCCATCGGACGCTTCCTGGCCCAACTGCACAGCCTGGAAGCCACATTGCGCGACCACGCCCACATCGCCATCGCGGGCGGCGGACCCGCCGGGGTGGAACTGGCCCTCTCTTTGGCCCACCGCTTCCGCGCCCGCTTCCGCCTGACCCTGATCTCCGACTCCCCCGAACCGCTGAGCGACGCGCCCGAGAAAGCGCGCCAGATCGCCATCGCCGCCCTGACCGAGGCTGGGGTGGACATCCTGCGCGGCACCATGGCGGGCAGCTTCCAGGACGGACGCCTCGCTTTGTCCAATGGCAGCTTCCTCGCCGCCGATGCCTGCCTGCGCGCGACGGGGGTGGAGGGACCGGCGTTCCTCGCCCTTTCCGGCCTCGCCTGCGACGCCAGAGGCTGCGTCCAGGTAGACAAGGCACTGCGCAGCATCAGCGATCCGGTGGTGTTCGCGGCGGGCGACTGCGCCTCGATCCAGGGTTCGCCCCGCCCCAAGGCCGGGGTGTGGGCCGTGCGCGCGGGCAGACACCTGGAGAAGAACCTGCGTCTCGCGGCCCGCCATCAGCCCCTGAAACCCTGGCGGCCGCAGCGCGAGGCCCTGGTCATTCTCGGCCTCGGGCACCGCCGCGCGGTCGCCTGGCGCAACGGCTTCACCTTCTCCGGCAACTGGGTGTGGCGCTGGAAGGACTGGATCGACCGGCGCTGGATGCGCATGTACACCGAAATGAAAATGACACCCGATCCCAGCGACCCGATGCGCTGCGGCGGCTGCGGCGCCAAGGTGGGGGCGGAGGTGCTGGCGGGCGCCCTCTCCGATCTGCCGCGGAGCGAGAACGCCGATCTGCTGGTCGGCCTCGACGCCCCCGATGACGCGGCGGTGCTGCGGGTGCCGGAGGGCAAGCTGCTGGTCCAGTCCGTCGATCACTTCCGGGCCTTCATCGACGATCCCTTTCTGTTCGGCCAGGTGGCGGCGGCGCACGCGCTGTCCGACCTGCACGCCATGGGCGCCCAGCCGTGGACGGCGCTGGCGGTGGCGGCGGTGCCGTATGGACCGGGGAGCAAGATGCGCGCCGACCTGTCCGCGATGCTGCGCGGCGCGGTGGAGATCCTGCGCGCGGATGGCTGCGCCCTCGTCGGCGGGCACAGCGGCGAGGCGGAGGAGGCGGCGCTTGGCTTCGCCGTCTCCGGCCTCGCCACCCCCGGCACGCTGACCCGCAAGGGCGGGTTGCGCGTGGGGGACGCGCTGATCCTCACCAAGCCGCTTGGCACCGGGATCGTGCTGGCCGGGCACATGCGCGGCCTGGCACGGGCAAGCTGGCTCACCACGGCGTTCGCCTCGATGCGTCACAGTAACGGCGCCGCCGCCCGTGTGCTGCGCGAGCACGCGGTCAGCGCCTGCACGGATGTCACCGGTTTCGGTCTGGCCGGGCACCTGGGGGAGATGACCCGTGCCTCCGGCGCCGCCGCCGTGCTGTGGCGGGATGCCGTGCCGGTGCTGCCGGGCGCGCTGGAACTGCTGGTACTGGGCGTCGAGAGCACTCTCGCCCCCGACAACCGCCGCGCCGTGCCGCATCTGGGCACGCACCCGCGGGAGCGCGTGCTGCTCGACCCGCAGACCTCGGGCGGGCTGCTGGCGGGCGTGCCGGCGGAGAGGGCGGAGGGGTGTTTGAAGGCGTTGCGCGCGGCGGGGATGACGGCGGCGATCGTGGGCGCGGTGGAGGAGACACGGGTGGGCCGGCCGATGGTGCGGGTGGTGGAGAGGGGCGGGTGAACGGTCTCTCGTATTGGATGCTTTTCCCCCCAGAGTGGAAGCAAGGCCGCGGCTCCGCCCCGCGCCCCACCCCGTTGACCACCCCCTCCCCGCGCGCTACCGGCTGACATCCCTCGCCGGAAAGCACCGCCGTGTCCGCCTTCACCTTTCCCCCGCCACCCCCCTCCCCGGAAGCCGAGGCGTTGCGCCAGGAGGTGCGCGCCTTCCTGAAAACCCATCTCGCCGCCCGTAAGCCGGTGGAGCGGGCGGAGTCCTGGACCGGCCTCGACCCCGCCTTCTCCCGCGCCATGGGCAAGCGCGGCTGGATCGGCATGACCTGGCCCAAAGCGCATGGCGGGCATGAACGCACGGCCCTCGAACGCTATGTGGTGCTGGAGGAGATGCTGGCCGCCGGAGCGCCCGTGGGCCTGCACTGGATCGCCGACCGTCAGTCGGGGCCGCTGATCCTGCGCGTCGGCACCGACGCGCAGAAGAAGATCCTGCCCGGCATCGCCGCGGGCGAGACCTATGTGTGCATCGGCATGAGCGAGCCCAATGTCGGCTCCGACCTCGCCGCTGTGCAGACGCGGGCGGCGAGGGTCCAGGGCGGGTATCTGGTCAACGGCACCAAGGTCTGGACCAGTTTCGCGCATCTGTCGCAATACATGAT
>JAYVCG010000117.1:0-14951 GCA_043750075.1 Acetobacteraceae bacterium
GTCAGTGTCTGGGACAGCCCATCGCCCATGCTGGAAATGAAATCGCCGGGGGCAACCGTGGTCAGCGACAACAACTGGCATTGCGAGAATTCGAGCAATTGCTGGATGAGTTTTTCTCCCCGCATCGCGGCGGAGAATACGTTGCTCACCAGCTCAGCCATTCTCGGATTGCCCGCGGTGTGATCGCTCAGTTCCTCAAGGTTGCCGAACATGATGGTGAGCAAATTGTTGAAGTCATGCGCGACACCGCCCGCCACCTTGCCGATGGCTTCCATTTTGCGCGCCTGACGCAGGCGTTCCTCGGCCTCGCGCGAGGCCTGTTCCGCGCGGCATCGCGCCAGCGTCATCTGCACCATGGCATGCAACTCGCGCTCGGAAAAAGGCTTTAGCAGATAGCCATGCGCATTGCTGGCGGCAGCGCGTTTCAGCGTCGCGTCCTCCGAATAGGCCGTGAGATAGATAACCGGAACATGGTATTCCACCGGGATCAGGGCGGCGGTTTCGATCCCGTCCAGCTTGCCTTCGAGATGGATGTCCATCAGCACCAGATCCGGCCGCGCTTCCTCGATCGCGCGCAGGGCCGCCTCTCCCGTGGCGACGGCCAGCGGCGCGTTGTATCCCAGAGATGTCAGTTTTTGACGCAGATGGAGGGCGACGATACGTTCATCCTCCACCACAAGTATGAGCGGCGCCGTCATTCAGGCCTCCTGTTTGTCCCTGAGGGGAAATCGCAATGTGAAACGGGTTGGATGGGACCGGTTGATCGTCAGGTTGCCCCCCACCTGATCCGCGAGCAGACTCACCAGTTGCAGACCAAGGCTGCTGGTGCCCGAGAGATCGAAATCCTCCGGCATGCCGGCGCCGTTGTCGGACACGGACAGCACGACCTCGCCGTCGCGCGGGCATGTCAGCACGATGCTGATCTCACCGTGGTTTTCCGGCCCGAACGCATGTTTGAAAGCGTTGGTGATCAGTTCATTCACCACCAGCCCGCACGGCACGGCGACGTCGATGGGCAATCGTACCGTCTCTACATCGACACGAACGGCGATCCTGCCCGCATCGACCCCATACGATCCGGTCAGGATGGGGATCAACGTTCGCAGGAATTCCGCGAAATCCACTTTCGCGAAATCGTTCGATCCATAAAGCGTCTGATGGATCAGCGCCATGGAGCGGATGCGGTTCTGACTTTCATGCAGCATCTCTCTGACGGCCGTGTCGGAGATGCGCGCCGCCTGGAGATCGAGCAGACTGTAGACGATCTGCAAATTGTTCTTGACCCTGTGATGAATTTCCCCAAGCAGGATGTCTTTCTCTTTCAACGCCGCCTGGATGCGTGACTCCTTTTGTTTCCGGTCGGAAATATCGACGATCGCGGAAAGCACCATGATCCCGTCTTCCGTCTCGATCGGATTGATGCCGATTTCCACCGGAAATTCGCTGCCATCCTTGCGCAGGGCGTAAAGATCGCGCCCCTCTCCCATCGGCCGTGAGCGAGGCGTGGAAAAGAAGGAGGCGCGCAATCCCGGATGATGGTTACGAAAACGTTCGGGAATGAGCATTTCGACCACGTTCCCCAGCATCTCAGTCCGCGTATACCCGAACATCCGCTCCGCCTGGGCGTTCACCAGTTCCATCCGCCCGGTGGTGTCGATCATCACCATGGCGTTGGGCGCGGACTCGACAACCTGATGGAAGCGCCGTTCCAGCCGTTTCTGTCCCACCAGACTGAGGCGGGCCTCCTGGGTCGTGCGGCGCAATTCCAGCATGGCCATGACCGCCTGTGCCAGACCCTGGAGCGCGGCCAGCGTGTCCACGTTCAGCTCCCTGGGCGTACGATCCACGACGCAAAGCGTGCCCAGGGCGTGACCTTCGGGGTTGACGAGGGAGACGCCGGCGTAAAAGCGGATGCCGGGTTGCTTTATGACCCGGGGATGATCGGCGAAACGCGTGTCCAGCCGGGTATCCCTGACCACCATGGTACGCGAGGGATCGGCGATGGTATGCGCGCAGAAAGCGAGGTCACGCGCTGTTTCGGTCGCATCGAGACCAATGTGCGACTTGAACCATTGCCGGTTCTCGTCCACCAGCGAAATAAGAGCGATCGGGCATCCGGTCAGACGGCCCGCGATCCGCGCGATGATATCGAAACAATCCTCACATGCCGTGTCGAGTATGTCGTAAGAACGCAGAGCGGCGATCCGTTCAGCTTCGTTGGGGATGTGCGGAGGAGGAAGCATCGGGATTTTCCTGCCGGCCCGGCGTGAGACATCGCTTCCGCGGATATTTGCCCAATGCCAAATCCGCTGGCCCTTGCGTGGGTCCATAACCTCGCCGCTGAACGCTATCGTCATAATTCTGGTATGATCTTGGTATTCATGTGTTATTTTCGCATTGTCAGTGCGAAAGCCTCCGCTGGCTCTGAAGCCAGGTTCTGGCCTGAACTGAGGAACCATCCACGGGCCGGAAAATCGTCATCCCGTGGCTCGTCCGGGTATGATGGCAACTGCCCTTACTTCTGACGTACTGGCCCCCGTTCGTCATCCTCCGGCCCGGCCGGAGGATCTCTCGCGGCATGATGCCTGGACAGATCCCCTGGACGAGTTGGGGGATGACGGTGAAGCGCGGGATACGTCAGCGGTTTGGTCAGTTAGTATGGCGGGGGCGGGCCAGCGGTGCGGGCGGCCAGTATCGGGCAAGGATCGTCTTGCCGCCACCAAAAGCGAAGATTAGCGTTCCCGGAACGGCGCCGGTCAGGCCGTTCCTCCGGGGGTAACACCATGAAATACCTGAGCGACGAGATGATCAGCAGCCTGTCATTGGCTGAAACATCTTCCTTCCCCTCGCCGGTGCCCACGCAGATCGTCTCCAGCGATGAGTTCGCGCCGGTGCCGCAAACCGCGCGGCAGCGGGAGGTGGAAGCGCGGCTGACGGAACTCGCGGATCGTCTCGCCCGCCGTCTGGGCACATCGCGCCGCCGGTTCTTCCAGACGGCTTCGGGCATGGCGGCGTCCTTCGTGGCGCTCAACCAGGTGTTCGGTCCGTTGTTCGCCGTGACCGAGGCGGAGGCCGCGACGCCGGAACTGGCGCAATCCCGCGCGGACGGTTTGGCGAAACAGCTCATCGTCGATGGGCACACGCATTTCCTGCGCGACGACACGCGTTTGACGGGTTTCATCCGGGGACGGGAGGCGGTCGGCAAGGCGGGCTGGAACACGGCGCTGGCCGGCAAGGAGCAGACGCTGGCGGACCTTCAGTTCGATAACTACATCAAGGAAATCTACCTGGACAGCGACACCAAGGTGGCGCTGCTGTCGAATTCCCCATCCGATGTGCTGGAGGACGGTAGTGCCTCACTTTGAATTGTTAAGTTAGTTAGAAACCCCCTCAAACACCTTGGCCCCTCCCGCCGGATGCCCTATCTGTCATGCTTGACGGTAAGCACGGGAGACAGGTCATGCCCAAGGGCCCCGGAGGCGAGAAGCGCCCCGCCGACGTGATCGGCGCGGCGGTCAAGGTCATGCGGATCGCGACCGGCGAGGAAGCCGAGGATCTGGATCAGACCCCGGCCAGCGCCGCCGCGCAGCTTGGGAAGCTGGGGGGCTTGGCGAGAGCCAGATCCACCAATCCGGAACGAAGATCAGAAATCGCCAGGAAAGCCGCCATTTCCAGGTGGAATTTGAAGCGGACAGCAAGCTCCTCATCGGCTACCTGTGCGGCGGGCGGGACGCCGATTACGCCAACGATTTCATGCAAGATGTGGCTTCACGGCTGGCTGGGCGGGTCCAACTGACCACGGACGGCCATAAAGCCTATCTGGAAGCGGTTGAGGGCGCGTTCGGCGCCGATGTCGATTACGCGATGCTCATCAAGCATTACGGTGCGCCGGTTGGCGCCCTTGGCCGCTACAGCCCCGGCGATTGCACGGGCAGCGAGCAACGCCGGGTGGAGGGGCGTCCGGACAAGGCTCACGTCAGCACGTCCTATGTGGAACGCCAGAACCTCAACCCGCGGATGGGGATGCGCCGGTTCACGCGTCTGACCAACGGGTTCAGCAAGAAGGTGGAGCCGCACTATTGGATGGTGTGCCTCTACACCGTGTTTCATGACTTCGTTCGGATGCATACGACGCTTCGCTGTTCCCCGGCCATGCCGGCTGGCCTGTCCAAGACGCTTTGGAGCATGGATGATCTGGTGGCGATAATCGGCGCGGCATCAGAAGCGCCAAAGCGCCGTGGTCCGTATCAAGCCAAGGCTGTTATAACAACCGTCTGACTTTTCAAAATGAGGCACTATCCGGAGGACTGGTCAGTTGGTATGATTTCAGCGTCCTGGACGAAAACTCATGCCGCGTTTCGAACCTTCGCGGAAAAAGAACCAGACGTTATTCCTGTCCCACCCCGAAGACCGGCGCCAAACCCCGGGCCGCCGCGAAATCCGTGCCCGCGCTGAACAACGAAGCCCCCGGCGCGACCCGCCATGCGTCGGCGAACACGCCCAATAGCGTTGCTTCGCTGTAAGGGGGCGTCAACAGGGCGCCATCCGGTAGCGCGAGGCCCGGCGCACCGGTGCCAAGCAAGCCGGCGATAGACCCTGGACTGTCCTCTGGTCCCAGTGCCGTGAACAGATCGAAATAGGTACCCGCGTTGTTCAGGGTCAGCGTCTCACCCCCATCCCAGGTGATTTTTTGTTTGTGAGGCGACAGGAACTCAATCGCGCCGCCATCCAAAAACAGCGTGGGGTTTATTTCATCGAGGGAGGCACTCGCGACTCCATTGATTGTCACGCCGCCATCCAGCCCAAATCGCACGGCATTGCCACCGACCGCCACCGCGACCGCGGTCGTGACACTGGCCTGCTGAAAAACAAGGTCGGGCGTTGTTTGGATCTGAACCTCAAACGGATTGCCGGGCCGTGTCGAATGGACCAGTGTGAATTCGCCAAGCCCCTGAAAATCGTAAGCCAGCCCATCGAATGTCATCAGATGCGGATCGCCGATCACACCGCCCCTGGGAATTACCAAGGCATTGACCGTCACCGTCTGATCGGGGAGATTCTGGCTGAATCCGCTGCCGTTCACACTTTTGGAATGCAGCACGATGGTCTCGGAGAAGCCGCCAGGCTGGCTCGTATCCAGTGTGACAGCCGCGCCCTGAGCCGATGCGCCGGCGGCAAGGGTCGAGAATCCGTTGAAGCCGCTGTTGATGAAGGCACTGGCGCCCGTGATCGTGAAACCGCCATTCAGCGCGTCGGCCTGGCCCAGGGCGGCGTTGAGCGTGTCGATCGTTATGGGATTGATGGCCGATCCCATCGATACCACGCCGAGGTCGAGCACATAATTGTTCGGACCGTTACCACTCTTGAGCAATCCGCCAGGACTGGCCAGCGCGGCCTTGGCGAAGGCGTTTACCGTCACGTTCAGTGGAACGGTCTGGGACGCCAACGCCAACTGGCCCAACCCGTCAACGCTGCCGGCGCCGGTTCCGCCTTCGCTCGTCAGGCTCACATTGACCGTCCCGCTCACGACCCCGGCATCGCCGGTGGGAACGATGACAGTCAGCGTGCGGTCATCCGCGCTGCCCGGCGCGATCCCGCTGGCCTGACCTGTGTCGCCGATCCTGATGCCTCCATTCGCACCGGAAAGGGAGGCGGCCAGATTCTCGGAAAATCCATCGTTGAGCGCGGTGTTCGCGACTTTCAGGGCCACGATTCCGGGATCGCCCACATGCAAAATGCTCGTCAGCGGCGTGATCGCCGCGGCGGCGGGCCGGTACACCGCGCCAAGCACGCTGACGGTGGAGAGATCCGTCAGGGCCGTGGTCACATCGTTACTGCTGGTCGAGCTGTAATTCAGCGTCACGCCACCGTTCAATTGTCCGGGGTTCGCCGTGTTCAGCGCCACCGTTATCGCGGTATCAGCGGTAGCGCCAGCCGCGAGCGCGCGCACCACGCCGCTCACGGTGGCCGCGCCAGCCGCGTTCGGGGTGACATTCAACGTGCCCGCCGGGACCGCCGCCACATTGGAAACGCTGATCGCCTGACTTTCCGGGGTGCCCACCCGCACATTGGGAAACAAGATCATGTCAGGGGAATTGCGTCTCGGTTGCGCCAGTGCCTCATTCAGGTTGGGAACGACCGTCGTGATTACCGTCACGGTCTGGTCGGCCTGTCCCTGACTGAAGCCGCTTTCGTTGACATCCGTGGGATGGAGCACGATCGTTTCGGAAAAACTGCCGGCCTCGCTGGTATTCACCGCGATTGTTCCAGCCTGCGCTGAGGCGCCGGCCGCGAGGCTGGAGAACCCGGTGAAGCCGCTGTTCACGAACGCCGTGCCGCCGCTGATCGTGAACGTGCCATTCAACGCATCGGCCTGCCCAAGGGCGGCATTGAGCGCGGTGAGCGGCACGAGATCGGAACGCGATCCAACCGTCACCACGCCGAGGTCCAGCACATAACTGTTCGGACGATCCCCGCTTTTCAGCTTTCCGGCGGCACTGCTCAGTCCCGCCTGGGCGAAGGCATTCACCTGAACGGTGATCGGCACCGTCAAAGGCGTCAGCGCCATCTGCCCCAGCCCGTCGATGCTGACGACTCCGGCACCCCCATCCGAGGTCAGGTTGACCGTGGCCGTTCCGGTCATGATACCGGCGCTGAGGGTGGAGACCGCGACCGCCAGCGTTTTTGTATCCGTGCCACCCGGAACGATCTGGCCCGTCGAACCATTGCCGGTGATCGTCACCGCGCCACCACCGCTGGCAAGAAACGCGATCAGATTCTCGGAGAATCCATCCTTGGCCGCCGTGTTCTCGACTTTCAGAGTAATGGTTCCGGGATCGCCCACATGCAAAATGCTCGTCAGCGGCGTGATCGCCGCGGCGGCGGGCCGGTACACCCCGCCAAGCACGGAGACGTTCGACGGATGCGCGATGGAAGTGACCGCGTCCGTGCTGTCGGTCGATGTATAGTTCAGCGTGACGACACCCGCCATGGCTCCGGCGGCGTTGGTGTTCAGGGCCACGGTGATGCCGGCCGCGTCGGTCGTTCCCGGCGCCAGCTTTCGCACCAATCCGGTGGTGGACACGGCGCCGATCACACTCGGAGTGACGTTGAGCGTGCCGGCCGGCACGCTGGCCGTGTTGGATACGCTGATGGCCCGGCTTTCCGGGGTGCCGGTCCGCACATTGGGGAACAGGATGAGATCGGGGGAATTGAGCACCGCCCGCGCCGAGGGCGTGACCCGGTCCACGATCGTCAGCGTGACAACCGGCAACGCGGCGCGATACCCGCTGTCGTTGATGTCGAACGGCGTGAACGTGATCGTCTCGGTGTGAACACCGACGGTATCGGTCCGTGGCGTGACGTAGATGCCGCCGTACTGACCACCGGCCCGCAACGCGGTGGGCGCGTTGGCGCCGGTCACGATGAAGCCCGACCCGATCGGCGAACCGGACGTGACCGCCAGTTTGTCGGACGCCTGAAGGGCATCGTTCACGATCGCGAGTTGCTCCGGCGTGACCATCGCGCCCTGAGCGAACGTGCCCAGATCCAGCGTGTAGGCGCGCGGACTGGCCGCCGTCAGGTTCGGCGCCGCGGTCAGGTCGATCAGCCGGAAAATCGCCGGTGCGCCAGGGACCGGCTGGCTGTTCACCAGCGTCGCCCGTGCCACCGGCGCGAAAACGGTCAACGTGCCCACGGGCGCGATCGCCACCTCCAGCGTGCCGTTTGGCATCGTGCCAAGCGCGTTCGCGGGCACATCGACCGTGAAGGACGCCAGCGTCTGGCCCGCCGGAATGGTCACGCTGCCAGACGGGAGCACCGGTCCAAACACCGAAGCGCCCAGAAATCCCGTGCCTTCATCCACGACCGTGAAGCCGATCATGGCATCGGCCGCCAGGGGACCGGTCAAATAGACATCGAACCGGACCGTGGTGGGACCGGCCGCCGCCTCCACCAGGCCGGGCACCGCCGGTTTCACACCCGCCTCGACCGGTGGCGCGGGAATGTTGGTGGGTATGAAGGGCGTCGTGCTGAGCACCTGCTTTTGCACCGCGGTCACGCCGTCGATGAAGGACGGATCGCCCGTGACCAGGTAATCCAGCTCCGCCGCGCGGGCCAGGCCCGGATCGGTGATGCCCGCCGCCACGATCTGGTCGGTGACCGGCTTGCGGAGTGTACTGGGCAGACTGGCCGGATCGAAATAATTGGCCGGATAGCCACGATCGGTGAACGTCGCCGTGGTCTGGCCCGGCGCGTAGTCCAGCAAGGAAGCGGGTTGCGCGATACGCCAGGAATCGGCGAAGGGCCCATACAGTGTCGTGTAACTCAACGGTTGCGCCAGGACCGTGCCGTCCGAAAGCTGGAAATCGTTCTCCTGCCCGGCATCCTCGCCTTGCAGCCCGCCAACCTGATTGGGACTGCTGAGCGGAATGCCATCGCTGACGTCGAGATGCGTGCCGTAGCGCGTGATGGTGGCTTCCTCGCCGCTGTTCCAGATGATTTTCCAGATCGTGCCGGACAATTGCGTCACCGTCCCGGCGGCGAGCCGCAGGATGGGATCGGCCTCGGACAGCGTGGACGGCGTGCCGTCGATCCAGACCGGGGTTTCCCGCTTCGCGTCCACCGTCACCCGGTCGGTTCCCACGCCAAGCCCGACCTGTTCGATCACGCTGGCGGGGGGTGAGAAAGAGAAAATGCCCCGGTAGGGCGCCAGACGGAGCTGAATGTTGAAGGAATTTCCGGGCACGCGGGATTTGGCCAGCGTGAACTCGCCGACCGCCTGGAAGTCGTACAGAAGACCGTTATAGGTTTCGATATGCACATCGCCGAAGGCTTTGCTGAACACCATCGTTGGCGGAACGATGTTGTCCTTGATCGTCAGCGTCACGGGCGGCAGGGGGGTGTCGAGGCCGGTGCCGTTGATGTCCCGCGGCTGGAACGTGATGGTCTGGGTGTTGGGGCCGAACTTCGTGTAATCGACGGCGACGGTGATGCCGTAATAGGTCTGGCCCGCCCCGAGCGGCGCGGGCAGGCTCGCGCCCTTGACGGTGAAGCCATCCACGGCCAGGGCCGATACCACGCCGCCCAGATCGTCGGCGGGCGCGTTGGCCGCGTTGGTGATGCCGAAGGTGAAATCGGGCAGCGGCTGCCCGTACTGCACATCCCCGAGATCGAGTGTGTAATCATTACCCTGATGCAGGAAAGTGCCGAGACTGACGAGGCTGATGAATTTCGGCACCGGCGGCGGTCCCGCGACGGCCTGCCGGAGGGTTTCCTGTGCCGTTCCCACCAGCACAGGCAACCCCCCTGGGCTGCCGATCCGTAGTTTCAGCTTTTCCTCGGCGTTGTTCCCCATCGCGCCCGCGGGCAGATTGACGGCGATCAGACCGGTCGCCTGACCGGCGGGAATGACGATGGAGCCGGACGGGAACGTGCCGCCAAACGCCGCGGCGTCCAGGAACCCCGCCCCACCGGCCACGACCGTATAGGAAATCGTCGTGTCGCTCGCGGCCAGGGCCGTCAGATAAGCCTCGAAACCGATGCTGTTCGCGACCGCGCCGTCGATCCGCGTGCTGACCTGGTTTGGCAGCACGCCGATCGCCGCCACCACCGGACCGCTGCGTGTGATGTCGGCCGGCACGGTCGATACACCGGCCAGCAGGCTGGCATCGGTCGCGACCAGGCGCGCGTCCCCGCCGCTCGCGATGTAGTCGAACCGCGCGGCGCGCGCGATGCCGGCATCGGTGATGCCCGCCGCCGCCACGACCGCCGCCGCTTTCGCCAGCACATCGGCGGGCAATGAATCCAGATCGAGGATCAGACGCGGGAACGCGGAATCCGTGAACGTCGCCGTCGTTTCGCCGGGCGCGTAATCGAACAGCGAGCCCTGTGCCGGCACGCGCCAGACATCGGCGAACAGCTTCAGTTGATCCGTGGTCAACGGCGTCGGCAGCGCGGTCCCGTCGGGCAGGAGGAAATCCTTGCCTGGGCCGCGCGCGATGTTCTCCAGCCCGAACACGGTTTTATCGGTGTTGTTCTGTCCCGTGGCGATCTGCGCGTTCAGATAATCGCCGGAATCGGTGACGGTCAGCGCCTCGCCGGTGTTCCAGATGACCTTGTAGGTGTCGGTGGAAACCCGCAGCACCTCGCCGCCGCTCAGAGTCATCGGCGCGCCCAGGGTGAGGGTCGTGGCGATGCCGTTCACCCACAGAAGGCTGACCCGTCCGGCGCCGAAGGTGAGGCGATCCGTGCCGACCTGGGTGGCCACCTGGGTGAGCACGCTCGCCGCCAGGCTGCCGGCCAATGGTTGCAGGCGGCCCTGGACCAGGAACGTGTCGCCCGGCTGGCTGGAACCCGCCAGGATGAATTCGCCCGCCGGATTGAAGTCATAGATGGTGCCCGCACCGCTCACGACATGCGCGTCCGCCATGATGACCCAGAGGTCGCGTTCCAGATCCTCCCGCAACGGCGGGTTGCCCCCGGTCGCCACCGCGGCGATGGCGTTCAGGGCGAAGCTCGCCGCGGTGACGCCCATCAGGAAGGCCTTGCCCTCGGGGCCCGCGACCGTGACCAGACCTTCCTGTGTCGGCAGCAGTGTTTCCGGTTTGGTGTCAGTCGCCGCCGTTCCCTTGAGGTTCGCCGTCAACAGGAAGTACGCCAACTGATGTTTGGCCTGGTTGAGAAGGTAGGACGCCAGGACCGCCGCGGTGATGTTCAGCGTGCCGAGATCGGCGATCAGATCGTCCGCTAGCTGCGCGTTGATCTCCGCGATCGTGCCCGTGATTGTCAGCGTGCCGGTATTCTGGCCCGTGATGATCGCGCCGGGCGGACCCTTGACGCTCAACCGGGAGTTCGGTGATTGCAGTGTCAGCGTCAGCCGGTTGCCCAGAATTTCATTGCGCGGCGAGACCAGCTTCAGGCCCGCGAGGCCCGAGGGTTTGCCCAGTACCACGAGGTTATCGACCGGGGCGATGAAAACCGCCGGAGTCACGGGAACGTCGAGCGTGTTCACCAGGATCGTCCGCGCGGCGCTGGCGCGGTCCGCGTCCGTCACCGTGACCGTCACGTCCCCGGTGGCGGCCGTGCTGCCGGCATAGCTCAGCGCGGCCAGCGCCGCGTTCACATCCGCCAGCCCGCCGGTCAGCGTCAGCCTGCCGCTGTCGTTGCCCGCCACGCCCAGGGCACCGGTTTCCCGCGTGTGGAGCACACCGGTTTTCGTGGCGACGGTGACGGTCAACGGCTGGCCCGGCGCGTTGGTGTCGCTGACCGACAAAGGCGTGATCTGCGAGATAACCCCCACGAACGCCGTCAGCGCGGCCGGGGCGTTGATCAACGGCGGCGGCAGGCTGGCCACCTCTCCCTTCACGACGATCGTCTGGTCTGGCAGTGCCCGCTCGTATCCGGTGTTGTTGAAGTCCTTCGACCGCAGCGTGATGGTTTCGGTGAAAGTGCCCGCCGTATCGGTGCTGAGCGTGACACGCGGCGCGGTGTTGGCGGTCTGACCCTCCACCGGCCCGAAGGCGGAGAAGCCGGTCAGCCCGAAGACGGCTGGTCCGCTGCTCGTGAAATCGCCCGCCAGCGGGTCGGAGCCGGTGACGCCCGTGTTGGCGATACCAAACTGAGCCGTGACCGGACCGGTGCCTTGCGCGATCTTGCCGAGATCGAGGGTGTAGACATCTCCGGCGCGCGAGAACACGCCGCGTTCGGACAGCGAGGCGACCGCGACCCCGGCGGGCAGCCCAGGCTCGGGGTTGGGGTTGACCAGGGTGGTTTCGGCGTTGGGCGCGAACAAAGCGGTGGCGTCGGTGGGCGCGATGGTCAGGCGCAACTGGTCGCTGGGTTCGGTGCCGAAGGCCGCCGCCGGAACACGGATGGTGACCGTCGTGCTGGTCTGGCCCCTGGTGATGACCGCGATGCCGGAGGGCAGCACGCCGTTGAACGCGCCCGCGCCCAGATAGGCGGCGGAAGGCGCCGTGACAGCCCAGTGAACCTGGGTGTCGTTGGCCAAAGGCGCGCTGAGGAAGATCGAGAACACCGCCTCGGTCGGCGCGCCGTCCTGTCTTTCCGTGACGGACCGCAGCGCCGCCTGGACCCCCAGCGTCGGTGGCACCGGAGCACTGGGCGTCACCGCCGCGGTCGTGGCCGTCACCCCGGTCGATTGCGCGAACCGGGCGCTGGCCAGGTAGCGCGGATCGCCGGTCGCCGCGAAATCCAGTTGCGCCTGCTGATTGATCGTGAGGTCGGTGATCCCGGCCGCGCCCGCCGCCCGCGCGGCATTGTCCACGACCGCGCCGGGCAAATTGGCCAGCGCGATCACGTTGGCCGGGAAGCCGGCGTCCGTGAAGCTCGCGGTCGTCTGTCCTGGCGCGTAATCGAGCAGGGATGTGGCTTGACTGACCCGCCAGGCATCGGCGAACTCGCCGTATAATTGCGCCGTGGTGATCGGCCTTGGAATCGGCACCCCGCTGGCCAGGGCGAAATCATTGGCCTGCCCGCCATTGGCACCAAACAATCCCCGCACCGATCCCTGGGCCGCGCCCTCCGGGAGGCTGACGGCGATGTCGAGAAACCCCGAGGCCGACACGGTGAGCCGCTCGCCACTGGCCCAGTTGAGGAGGTAGAGGCCGGGCGCCGCCTCCCGCAGCGTGCCGCCGGCCAGGACACGCACATCGTTGAAGCCGTTCAGGGTGACCGGCTGCCCGTTGATCTGGACCACGCTGGCGCGGCCGGCCGCGAAGGTGACGCGGTCGCCGCCGATCGTGGCGCCCGCCATCGTCAGCACGCTGACCGCAGCGCCAGGACCGGGGGGCGCGAGCCTCGCCTGCACCTGGAACGTATTGCCATCGACGGTGGATTGCGCGAGCACGAACTCGCCCGCCGCCTGGAAGGTGAAGGAAAGCCCGGCGAAGGTTGACATATGCACGTCGCCCCAGCCGATGGCGGTCGGTCCGGTGGGGGGCGCCACGTCGGGCGGCGGGCCGGGGACGACCCGGCCGGTGACGATCAATGTCTGCTGTTCCAGGGGCGTGGTGACGCCATCCGTCCGCGCGTCGACCGGGTTGAGCAGGATGGTTTCGGTGAATTCCCCCAGCCGCTCCGAGCCCAGGGAAACGGCGAGGCCGGTATCGGCGGCTCCGGCGGCGATCGCCGCGAAGGGGGTGAAACCGGCGTTGCTGAAAACCGATGGGGCGGTGATCAGAAAATCGCCATTGAGCAGGTCGGCGGGCGCGGCCGCGGCATTCAGCACACCCAGCCCAGCGGTGAGCGAGGGGCCGTGCAACGTCGTCGCGCCCAGGTCCAGCAGGAACGTGCGCGGGGCCTGCGTCAGGCTCAGCACGCCGTTGCCGCTCAGTTTCTCGAACAGGGCGACGGCGGACTTGCCGCCCTTGCTGAACGTGGTGAGTGTGCTGTCGGCGCCCGCTTTGCCGATCGCCAGCGGCGCGCCGGTGTAGTCGCCAGCCAGGAGCACGGTACGGATGGAGTTGTCGCTGAGTGTGACCGACACGGTCGAGAGGGCGGTCGCGGCATTGTATTGCGTGGTGGCTTTGGTGGCCGTCACGCCGCGGAAATCGATGATGTCGCCGGCGGCGAAAGCATTGATCACGGGGCTGACGGAAGCCGCGTCGTCGAACATCAGCGTGCCTGGCCCGGAGAACGTGACCCGGTTGGCCGTCAGCGCGCCGCCGGCGAGTTCCAGTGTCCCGCCATCGATGATGACCGTCGATGCGTCCAGCGTGCCTCGCAGAATCGTCGTGCCGGCGGCTTGCGTGAAGATCCCACCCTCCGCGACCTTCACCGCGGCGTTGGCGCCGATCAGCAGCGTGCCGGTGTTGGTGGCGGAAACCCGCGCCAGCAGTGTCGGTTGAATGCCCGCCGATGCGCCGGTCAGGGTGATGTTGCCGCCGTTGACCAGGGTGTTCACGGTCAGGCTGTCAGGCGCCGACAATCCCGCATCCGGCGGGCCGAGCCGCACGCTGCCGGTGTTGGTCAACGTACCCGCGATGGAGAAGACCGACCCGCCCTGGCCGGAGAAGGAGTCGCCATCAATGTCCAGGAGACCGATATTGCTTAGATCGCCGGAGAGCGCGACCGTGTCGCCATTGATCACCCGCAGCGTGCCGTCGTTGCGGGTCAGGCCGGTCAGCGCGCTGTTTTTGGTGACATCCGCCACGTCGGCGATGAAGGCGCGGGGTCCGCTCAGGCTGATCGAGGCATTGACGGCGATGGTGTTGATCTGCCCGCTGGCGTAGCGCAGCAGCGCGTTGCCATCGAGGGAGATACCCCCCGTCAGCGTGCTGACCACCGCCGACAGCACGTCCATCTCCGCCAGGGGCGGCGCCGCGCCGGTGCCGCCGTGCAGCGTGACCGTGCCGCCGCCCGTGAGCCCGCCCGCCGACAGCCGCGCGGGCGCGGTGGGTCCGCCGGTGGCCTGTCCGACCACCACCGCGCCGGTGTTGGTGAGAATGCCCGCGATGGTGACGGTCGAGCCGCCCTCGGCGGTGAAGTTATCGCTGTCGACACCAAGGAAACCAGTGTTCGCCAGATCGCCGGAGAGCGCGACCGTGTCGCCGTTGATCACCCGCAGCGTGCCGTCGTTGCGGGTCAGGCCGGTCAGGGCGCTGTTTTTGGTGACATCCGCCGCGTCGGCGATGAAGGCCTTTGGTCCGCTCAGAGTGATGAACGCATTGGCCGCGATGGCGCCGATCTGCCCGCTGGCGTAACGCAGCAGCGCGTTGCCATCCAGCGCGATGCCGCCCGTCAGCGTGCCGCCCGCCGCCGACAGCACGTCCATCTCCGCCAGGGGCGGCGTGGCGCCGGTGCCGCCGTGCAGCGTGACCGTGCCGCTTCCCGTCAGACCGCCCGCCGACAACAGTGAGGGCGCCGTTGGACCGCCGGTCGCCTGGCCGATCTCCACCGCGCCGGTGTTGTTCAGAATGCCCGCGATGGTGACG
>JAYVCG010000118.1:0-2796 GCA_043750075.1 Acetobacteraceae bacterium
TGAGGCGCAGGACGCGCTGTTGTGCATCGCGGAAGGACGGCTGCTGTCGGAACAGGAACGCCGCCGCGTCACGGTGGAACACTGGTTCAAACCCGCGCCGGTCATGCGCGCTCTGTTCGCCGATTTGCCGGAGGCCTGCGACAACACGCTCGCCATCGCGCGCTGCTGCGCGATCATGGCGGAAACCCGCAAACCGTTGCTGCCGGTTTCCCCCAAGGTGCCCGCGGGCGCCACGGAGGAGGGAACCCTCCGCGCCATGGCGATCGAGGGTCTCCAGCGGCGCATGGACGATATCGCGGCCGGCGCGGCGACACGGGCGAAATACCGTGAACGTCTCGATTACGAACTCACTGTCATCGCCAGCATGGGGTTCTCTGGTTACTTCCTCATCGTCGCGGATTTCATTCAATGGTCGAAACAAAATGACATTCCCGTGGGTCCGGGACGGGGATCGGGAGCGGGATCGGTGGCGGCATGGGCGCTGACGATCACCGATCTCGATCCGTTACGATTCAATTTGCTGTTCGAACGGTTTCTCAATCCGGAACGCGTGTCGATGCCCGATTTCGACATCGATTTCTGCCAGGAAGGGCGCGACCGGGTCATCGAGTACGTGCGCGCGGAATATGGCGGTGACCGCGTGGCGCAAATCATCACATTCGGAAAACTCCAGGCCCGCGCGGCGGTGCGCGATGTCGGGCGGGTGCTTGGTTTGCCCTACGGACAGGTGAACCGCGTCGCCGAACTGATCCCGAACAATCCCGCCAAACCGGTCACGCTGAAACAGGCGGTGGATGGGGAGCCGCGGTTACAGGAAATGCGCGACCAGGACGAAAGCGTCGCCCGCCTGCTGGAAATCGCCTTGCAGATCGAGGGACTGTACCGCCATGCCTCGACCCATGCCGCCGGCGTGGTGATCGGCGACCGGCCGCTGGTCGAACTCGTGCCTCTCTACAAGGATCCGAAATCCGACTTTCTGGTCACGCAATATTCGATGAAGCACGTCGAACTGGCGGGCCTGGTGAAATTCGATTTCCTCGGCCTGACCACACTGACCATCCTCGCCCGCGCCGAGGGGTTCCTGAAAAAACTCGGCATCACCGTCGATCTGAAACATCTGCCGTTCGACGACAAGAAAACCTACGACATGCTGGCGCGCGGGGAGGCGGGCGGGGTATTCCAGATGGAAGGCCAGGGCATGCGCGATACGCTGCGCCAGATGCGCCCTGACCGTTTCGAGGATCTGATCGCCGCCGTCGCCCTCTACCGGCCCGGCCCGATGGCCAACATTCCGGATTATTGCCGGCGCAAGCATGGGGAAAAATGGGAATCCCCCCATCCCGTCATTCACGACATCCTGTCCGAGACCTATGGCATCATGGTCTACCAGGAACAAGTCATGCAAATCGCTCAAACAATGGCCGGCTATTCCCTGGGCTCCGCCGATTTGTTACGCCGGGCGATGGGGAAGAAGATCGCTTCCGAGATGGAGGCGCAACGGGACATCTTCACCAAGGGCGCGATCGAACGCGGCATCGATCCGGCGAAGGCCAAGGAGGTGTTTGACCTGATGGCCAAATTCGCCGATTACGGATTCAACAAATCCCATGCCGCCGCCTACGCGCTGATCGCCTACCAGACCGGCTGGCTGAAAGCGAACCATCCGGAAGTGTTCATCGCCGCGTGCATGAGCCTCGCGATGAACAACACCGACCGGCTGGCGGCGCTGAAACAGGAAGCGGAACGCGGTCATATCCGCATCCTGCCGCCGGACATCAACCGTTCCGACGCCGATTTCTCGGTGGAGCGGACGGAGGAAGGCGGGCTGGCCATCCGTTACGCGCTCGCCGCCGTGAAACGGGTCGGGTTCGCCGCGATGCAAGGCATCGTCGAGGCGCGCGGCGATACGCTCTTCGCCGATCCCGCCGATTTCGCCGACCGCATCGATCCGCGCCAACTGAGCCGCGGGCAGGTGGAAAACCTCATCCGCGCGGGCGCGTTCGACAGGCTGGACGCCAATCGCGCCCGCCTGTTCGCCGCCGCTGAAACCATCATCCGCCGCGCGCAGGCGCGGCGCGAGGAAAACGCCAGCGGGCAGATCGGCCTGTTCGGCGGCATCGCCACCAGGCCCGAACCGCTCCGCCTGTCCGCGATCCAGGACTGGGGCACGCTGGAACGGCTGGCGTTCGAGGCCGAGGCGGCCGGATTTCATCTGACCGCGCATCCGCTGGACTCGTATGCCCAGGCGCTGCGGCGGCTGGGGGCGGTGCGGGCGAATGAGGTGGAGGCGCGGGCGAAAGCGGGCATCAGCCGCGTGAAGCTGGCGGGCACGGTGGTCAGTTCCAAGGAACGCATCACCCGCACCGGCAGCCGCATGGCGTGGGTGAGGATTTCCGATGCCTCTGGCTCCATCGAGGTCACCTGCTTCAGCGAGGTACTGAGCCGGTCGCGGGAGGTGCTGGCGAACGGCGCGAACGTGCTGATCTCCGCCGATCTGAAGATCGAGGGAGAGGCGGTGCGGGTGACCGCCGCGGACGTGATGGCGTTGGAGGCAGCGGCGGACTCGGCGGACGCATCCATCCGGATCTGGCTGAAGGAAACGGCGGCGGTGCCGCATATTCGCGATTTGCTGGCGCGTCAGGGCGGTGGCAAGGGACGGGTGATTTTGGTGCCGCGGCTGGGAACGGAGCGGAGCGTGGAGATCGCCCTGCCGGGCGGCTACAGCGTGACGCCGAAGCTGGCGCAGGCGCTGACGATGGTGCCGGGCGTGGAGCGCGTGGACGAAGTCTGAGGGAA
>JAYVCG010000119.1:0-4750 GCA_043750075.1 Acetobacteraceae bacterium
TGCCCCCGGACCCCGAGCGCGGCGCGCGGCTGCACGGCACGGGCGGGACGATCGTGACCCGCAACGCGCTGGTGGACATGTTCGAGTTCGGCGGCGTCACCTCCCCGCCGCGCAGCATCCCGACCGGCCCGCTGGCACGCACCTTCACGGGGGGCCGGCTGGTGGCGGGGATCGTCGGCGCCTCCGATCTCGCGCAGTTCGATGTCGAGCTGGACGTGCTGAACCAGCGCATGACGCTGTGGTCGGTCAGTGGCTGCACCGGACGGTTCGCACGGTGGAACGAGCCCTATCATGTCATTCCGTTATCGCCTGGCATGGGCGGCCTGATGTACGCGACGGTGCTGGTGAACGGGCAGCCGGTGCGGGCGATGATCGACTGGGGCGCCCGCAGTTCGCAACTCACGCTGCGCGCCGCGCGCCATCTGGGCGTGACGGATGCGATGCTGGCCAACGATCCCTCCGGCACCGGGCATGGCATCGACCAGACGGCGATCGCGCTGCGCTATCACCGGTTCGAGGAGGTGCGTGTCGGGCCGGAGATTTTCCGGGGTTTGCGGATCAGTGTCGGCGATCTCGCGCTGCGCGATGCCGACATGCTTCTGGGCATGGATTACGCCCGCACGCGGCGGCTGTGGCTGTCGTACGCGACGCGGCAGATGTTCGTGGCGCCCAGACGCGGGGTGGCGCGGCGGAGCGTGGCCGTGGTGGAGGAAAGTCCGGTATTGACGGAGCCTGGACGCGAACGGGCGCCCGGCGATCTGGATCAGTTGTTCCGGCGGTGAATGGGCATGCCGTTCAGGGAAGCGCGTCCGAACGGCGGGGGCCGGTGTTTGGCGGCGTACTGGCAGAGGGACGCATTTTTTTTGGAAGCGGATAAACGCAGATGAAGGCACGATGGCCGTACGGGCGGTCAGGGCGTGCTCCGCCTCAAGGGACCGCGCGAAGCGACCCGCGTGATCCTGACGCGCGTGAACGGGATGAAGGCTGCATGGCCGCGCGGATGATGAAGGCGGGGACCGCTTCAGGGGACCGCGCGAAGCGCCTTTCCCTGTCTGAATACGCGCGTGAACGGAACGCGAGAAAAACACCGCCCTGAATCGGTCCCCGCCCCGACCGCCCGCACGGCCATCCACGCCTGTCTGCGTTCATCTGTGTTCATCATCTTCAAAAAAAATACGTCCCTCGGCCAGTACGCCAGTGAAAGCGGCCCTCCGCCAATGCTTCACTCCGCTGGCGCCGCCCCCACGATCGCCTTACGCCCCCCAGCCAGCCGCTCCAGCGCCAGCCAGACGACGGGCGTGGTGTAAAGCGTCAGCACCTGCGACACCAGCAATCCACCGATGATGGAAATCCCCAGCGGCTGGCGCATCTCGGCCCCGGTGCCGAAGGCGAAAGCCAGCGGCACCGCGCCGAACAGCGCGGCCAGGGTGGTCATCATGATGGGACGGAAACGGACGACGCAGGCCTCATGGATGGCCTCGTACGGGGTCAGGCCGCGCTGGCGCTCGGCCTCCAGGGCGAAGTCGATCATCATGATGGCGTTCTTCTTGACGATGCCCATCAGCAGGATGATGCCGATGATGCCCATCACCGAAAGCTCCGTGCCGGTGACGAGCAGCGCCAGCAGCGCCCCGGCCCCCGCCGAGGGCAGCGTGGACATGATCGTCAGCGGATGCAGCCAGCTTTCGTACAGCACCCCCAGCACGATGTAGATCGAGATCAGGCCGGCGCCGATCAGCAGCGGCTGCGAGGACAGCGATTGCTTCAGCCATTGCGCGTTGCCGGCGAAATCGGTGCGGACATGATCCGGCATCCGCAGATCGAGCACCGCCTTGCGGATCGCCTCCTGCGCGTCGCCAAGCGCCACGCCGGGATCGAGGTTGAAGCTGATGGTGGCGGCGGGATACTGGCCCTGGTGGCGCACCGCCAGGGGCTGCGAGGCACGCTCGAACCGCGCCACCTGCGACAGGGGCACCTGACGCCCGCCGGTGGCGCCGACCTGGATGCGCGTCAGGAAGGAGGGATCGGTCTGCAACGCCGGGTCGATTTCCAGCACCACCTTGTACTGATTGCGCTGCGTGTAGATCGTCGAGAGCTGGCGTTGCGCGAAGGCGTTGTTCAGCGCGTTGTCGATCGCCACCGTGCTGACGCCAAGCCGTGCCGCCGCGTCGCGGTCGATGACGACATTGACCTGAAGGCCCGCGCGGTCCTGGTCCGAGGCCACGTCCGTCAGGCCGGGGATGTCCTTCATCCGCTCCTCAAGGGCCAAAGCCCGCTGGCGGAGTTCGGTCACGTCTGGGGTAATCATCACGAACTGATACTGGGAGCCGCCCTGGCGTCCGCCGCCGCGCAGGTCCTGCGCGGCGAACAGGAAGGTCTGGATGCCGCCGATCCGGCGTAACGGCCCGCGCAACCGGTTAATGACATCGTCGGAGGAGACTTTCCGTTCCGCCAGCGGTTTGAGGGCGATGGTGAGGCCGCCGCGGTTGATCGAACTCCAGCCGCTGGACACCCCGGCGGTGGAGCCGACGCTTTCCACCGCCGGATCGGCCAGCAGCACATCGACCACCGCGCGCTGCCGTCCGGTCATCGCCAGGAAGGAGACATCGGGATCGGCCTGCGTCGAGCCCACCAGGATGCCGGTGTCCTGTGTCGGCATGAATCCTTTCGGAACAACGGTATAGAGTTTGATGGTCGCCACCACCATCAGCGCCGTCACCATCAGCATCAGCATCTGATGGCGCAACGCCCAGGACAGGCTGCGTGCATAGAAGCGGGTGATCGCGTCGAGGATGTTGTCCAGGAAGCGCCAGACGCCGCCATGCACCGGCTCCACCGTATCCGCGCGCATGAACTGGCCGCAGATCATCGGCGTCAGCGACAGCGAAACGACGGCCGAGATCAGGATCGCCAGCGTCAGGGTCATGGCGAATTCGTGGAACAGGCGGCCAATGATGCCGCCCATGAAGATCAGCGGAATGAACACGGCGACCAGCGACAGGGTGATCGACATCACCGTGAAGCCGATCTGCCGCGCGCCGAGGATGGCGGCGCGCAACGGCGGTTCGCCCTTTTCCATCAGGCGGACGATGTTCTCGATCATCACGATCGCGTCATCGACCACGAAGCCGACCGAGATGGTCAGCGCCATGAGGGAAAAATTGTCGAGCGTGTAGCCAAGGAACCACATGCCCACCAATGTGCCGCAGATCGACAGCGGCACGGTGACGGCGGCGGCGAGCGTCGGCACCAGGCGGCGCATGAACAGCAGCACCACGCCCACGACCAGGGCGATGCTGATCAGCAGCGTGGTCCGCACGTCGCGCACGCTGGCGCGGATCGTCGTGGTGCGATCGGACAGGATCGTCACCTGGATGTCCGGCGGCAGCCAGTTCATCAGCCGCGGCAGCAACGCCTTGATGCCATCGGCGGTGTCGATGACATTGGCCCCCGCCTCCTTCGTCACCGTCAGCAGCACGGCGGATTTCGTGCCGTTCCAGGCCGCGAGGCGCGTGTTGGCGGAGGCGTTGACGACGCTGGCGACATCCGACAGCCGCACGATGGCGCCCTTGCTGGTACGGATGATGAGGGGGGCCAGTTCCTCGGCCTGGGAGATCTGGCCGTTCAGGCCGATGGTCTCGGCGTTCGTGGCGCTCTGGAAGCCGCCGGTGGGGCCCAGTACGTTGGTGCCGCGGATGGCGTTGAACACATCCTGGCCCGACAGGCCCGCGGCGGCCAGCCGCACGGGATCGAGGCGGACGCGGATCGCCGGTTTCTCAGCGCCGTTGATGGTGACCTGCGCGACACCCTCGGCCTGGGACAGGCGCTGCGCCAGGATGGTGTCGGCGGCATCGTAGATGCGCGCGGCCGAAAGCGTGTCCGAGGACAGCGCCAGCGTCATGATCGGCGCCTCGGCCGGGTTGAATTTTCGATAATACGGACGCGTCGGCAGGTCGTTCGGCAGATCGGCGGTGGCGGCGTTGATCGCGGCCATCACGTCGCTGGCGGCGGAGCGGATGTCGCGGTTGAGGTCGAACTGGATGACGATGGCGGTGTTGCCGGTGTTGGAGGTCGAGGTCAGTTCCGTGACCCCGGCGATTTCCCCCAGGCGGCGTTCCAGCGGGGCGGCGATGGAATTGGCCATGGTTTCCGGATCGGCGCCGGGCCGCGCCGCCATGACCACGATGGTCGGGATGTCGATGGAGGGCAGCGCCGCCACCGGCAGGAACTGGTAGGCGGCCACGCCGGACAGGAACAGGCCGATCGCCAGCAGAATCGTGGCCACCGGTCGGAGAATGAAGATTTCCGAAAATCCCATCAGGTCCGAACCTCGATCGCGGGCGCCCCGGACCAAGAGGCTTTCAGACGCTCGAACATCAGGTAGATCACTGGAGTCGTGTACAGGGTGAGGAACTGCGACAGCAGCAGCCCGCCGATGATGGTGACGCCCAGGGGATAGCGGAGTTCGGCGCCCGCGCCGTTTTCGAGAGCGAGGGGGAGTGCCCCCAGAAGCGCCGCCATGGTGGTCATCATGATCGGGCGGAAGCGCAGCAGGCAGGCATCGCGGATCGCGTCACGCGGCGTGGCGCCCCGCTCGCGCTGAGCATCGCGGGCGAAATCCACCATCATGATGGCGTTCTTCTTGACGATGCCCATCAGCAGCACGATGCCGACCAGCGCCACCAGCGACAGGTCGATGCCGCACAGCAGCAGCGCCGCCAGCGCGCCGATCCCCGCCGAGGGCAGCGTG
>JAYVCG010000120.1:0-7306 GCA_043750075.1 Acetobacteraceae bacterium
CGATTTTCCCATCTGGGCCGATGTGGGGCCGCCGAAGGGCACGTTGTACAGTTATCCGCCGCGTACGTTCCATGATGGGATTCCGTGCATCGCCGGGGCTCCGGCGCCGCCCTCGATCGGGGTGCAGATTTACAGCCGGGGGATCATGCCGACGATGCTGGCGAAGTTGCAGTCTGGGCAGTCGATTCCCGCCGTGATCGGGTGGGCCAAGGGGGAGCTGGAGGGGTTCGTGCGGTAAGGCGAGAGCTTTGCCCCGCGGCCCCGCCCGTTGCCACCCACCCACCATCCGGTGAAGTGTCTCCCACCGACGGAGAACACACACCATGAACACAGAACCCGAAAACACGGCGACCGGCCCGCTGGCCGGCATCAAGGTCGTGGACATCACGACCGTGGTGCTTGGCCCGTTCGCCTCCCAGGTACTGGGCGACATGGGCGCCGACGTGATCAAGGTGGAAACCACTTCGGGCGACGCCACCCGCTGGATCGGACCCTCCCGCACCGAAGGCATGGGATCGTATTTCGCCACGCTGAACCGTAACAAACGCAGCCTCGCCATCGACCTGAAGAAACCCGCCGCGATGAAGGCGCTGCTGAACCTCATCGACGAAGCGGACGTGTTCGTTCACAACATGCGCATCGGCGCCGCGCAACGCCTCGGCCTCGATTACGAGTCGTTGTCGAAACGCAACCCGAAACTGATCCACGCCTCCGCCAGCGGGTTCCGCAAAGGCAGTTCGTTGCAGGAATTCCCCGCCTACGACGACCTGATCCAGGGATTGTCGGGGATCGCGTCCCTGAACGCCGGGCCGGACGGGGCGCCGCGTTACTTCCCCATGGTGGTGGTGGACAAACTGACCGGCAGCACTCTCGCCTCGATGATCGGCATGGCGCTGTTCCACCGCGAACGCACCGGCCAGGGCCAGGAAGTCCACGTTCCCATGCTGGAAACGATCCTGTCCTTCACCCTGGTCGAACATTTCTGGCACGGCATGTTCAATGAGCCGGAAAAAGGCGTCGGCTACCCCCGCGTCCTGTCGCCGCACCGCCGCCCGTACGCGACGAAGGACGGCTTCATCAGCGTCATCGCCGTCAGCGACTCGCAATGGAAGAAACTGTTCGAGGCGATGGGCGTGCCGGAGCTGACCCATGATCCGCGCTTCGCCACCATGCAAGGCCGCGTCACCAACGTGGACGCGCTGTACGGCACGCTCAGCGAGGGCATGAAACAACGCACCACCGATGAATGGATCGCCGAGCTGCAACCCGCCGACATCCCCTGCGGCCGGGCGGGGACGCTGGCCGACCTGTTCGACAATCCGTATCTGAAGGAGACCGGGTTCTTCGAGGAAGTGGATCACCCGGTCGAGGGCAAGGCGCTGATGACCGCCGTGCCCGCCCGTTTCTCCAAATCCCCGCCCAACACACGGCGTCTCTGGCCCACGCTTGGCCAGCACAACCGGGAGATCCTGCGCGAGGCCGGGTGTTCGGAAAGCGAGATCGACGACATCCTGGCCTGAGGCGGCCCGTTTCCCCCCATGCTTCTTTGTGTCTTTGTGCCTTTGTGGTGATATCACGCGGTCTTTCAGCGAACGCGGCCCATGACCGGCGTTCGCGGTGTGGAAGCATCCAGGAAATATCACCACAAAGGCACAAAGACACAAAGCGGGGAACCGCCGTGTCAGGCTTTCCAGGCGCCGCCGGGGATGTTCACCACGCGCCGATCACCGCGCCCATGACCAGCATCGAGACCAGCCAGAACCCGGCGGTGATCGCGAACCAGGACCAGGGCCGGCCCTCGTACACCATCATCGACAGGAACGGCATGGCGATGAAGCCGAGCCACAGGAAGAACCCCGTCCGCGTCCCCGGCACCAGCCGCGCCACACCCAGAAACTGGAACACATTCGCCAGCACCCACGCGAGCACGAAACCCGCCAGGAAATCCACCGCCATCGCGCGGGCCATGCGCGCCTTGAACGCCACGGGGTCGAGTCCCACCGCGCGTCCCCAGGCCGGGCCGAAGGCGAAGGGCGCGTACCACACGCCGCCGATCGCGAAACGGAGCAGGGCGGCGGCGAGAACCGCCAGCCAGTTGACCTCGAAGCCGTGCATACTACGCTCTCCCGATCCAGACCCTGGGAGAAGATAGTGGCAAACGAGGAAACTGACAAAAACGCGATCCGCGAACTGCTCGCGACGTATTGCTTCCACCTCGACAATTACCGCTTCGCCGAGATGGCGGCGCTGTTCACCGGGGATGGCACCTGGGACACCGCCTTCGGCAAAGGCACCACTCGCGCGGGCGTTCAGGCGCAGGCGGAGAAAATCTCGCCCCCTGGCTCGGCGCGGCCCAGACGCGTGCATCTGACGACGAACATCGTGATCGCGCTGAAGGGGGACGCGGCAACGGTGGAATCGAACTGGAGCGTCATTCAGAACAGCGCCTCGGGTCCAGAAATCGGCTCCGCCGGAGCGTATCAGGATCAGGTGGTGAAGCAGGACGGGCAGTGGCTGTTCCGCTATCGCAAGATCGACCGCTTCATCGCCGAGGGATTGACGTAAAATGCCAGCACCCATGCGGCGGCGGCCTGGAGCCATTGGCGCATGGGCCATGTCCCATCCAGGAAAGACCGCGCGTGTCAGGCGTCCTGGCCGCGCTGTCCCGGCGGGCGGACATCGTGATGGCGGGCGGCACGGCCGCTGGCTCCGCCCCTGAACCGGGCTTCCCCGTTCCGGCCGCGACCGTTATCCACTCGCGCATGATGATTTATCGTATTCTTCTGGGTATCATCCTTGCTGCCGCCCTGGGCGGGCTTTGCCTTTCCGTCCTTTCACACGACACGCTCTGGGCCGTGCTGATGCTGGCTCCGCCCGCCGCGGTACTGGGCGGCGGCATGATGTTGCGAGCGAAAGGTCATGTCATGGCGGCGAGCGTTGTCTTGCTCCTGCTGGCGTTGCCCGCCATGGCCCTCAGCCTGTGGATGTTTTTCTTGTGGACCATGTTCACCTTTGGCTCAGGGCGCGTGAATTGATTCCGTTCAATCTCTGCCGCCAATACCCCGCGGCTTGCCGCGGGGATTTTTTATTTTTCCGCCAGGCTTTTGGTTGAAATTCACCAGCATCTGGAATACTCCATTACATTACGCGCCAGCCGGTATTTCAGGCCATGAATTTAACCTTAAACATGTAGATTATAAAAGGGTATATCCAAGAGGGTGTGTAGCCTGAAACACCGGCTGGTGCGTGAATTTAAACGCATATGTCAGATTTTTCGTGTAATATCAACGGCCCAAAAGACTGACCCATCCCATTTTCCCGTCATCCCCCGGCTCGACCCTACCGTGGTCGTACAAGTGTGGAATGATTGAGGCAATCTCATCAATGAGTTGGGTTAAAAGCCGTGTTGGATCAGATGAAAACACACGAGATTTTTGAACCTTCATTAACAAAATCAAAGGAAAAACCGCTTACGCGGCAGATCCGCCTCATCTTATTTACACGCGTACGAAACCCCCATCGCCGTGTCGATGTCGCGCACCATGGCCCATTTTTCCTTGTAGCTGATGGGCAGGAATTTCTCCTGCGGCGGCTCGGTCTTCTCGTATTCCCGCGCCAGCGCCGTGCCTTCCCATTTGAAGTTGAAGAACGCCTGTTTGATCTTCGCCGCCAGTTCCGGTTTCAGGTTGTAGGCGAGGCCGTATCCCGTCGTTGGAAAAGTCTGCGAGGTGTAGATCGTGCGCAGTTTCTTGCCGTCCACCGCGTTGCGCGCGATCATGCGCTTGCGGACGGCGTTGGCGACGGCGGCGGCGTCGTAATCCTTGTTGGCGACGCCAAGGATCGAATTGTCGTGCTTTCCGGAAAACGCCGCCTTGAAATCGCGTGGCGCTTCCAGCCCATACCGCGCCCGCAACAAGGCCGAGGGCGCCTTGAAGCCGGAATTGGAATTGGGATCGGTGAAAGCGACGGTCTTGCCCTTCAGATCCTCGATCGTCCGGATCGGTCCATCGGCCTGGACGATGATTTCCATTTCGTAGCCGTATTCGTCTTTCTTCGAGGCCATCATCGCGAACGGCGCGAAGCCCGCGCAGTTGACCGCCAGCGGCACCGACCCGGTGTTGAAGCCCGCGATGTGCAGGCGTCCGGCGCGCATCGCCTCGATCTGCGCGGCGTTGGACTGGACGGGGAAGAAGATGACCTTCTTGCCGGTTTCCTTCGCCAGATGCGCGATGAAATCGTCCCAGACCTTGCGGTAGACCTCGGGGTCCTCGACCGGGGTGTAGGCGAAGATCAGCGTGGCGGGATCGGTTTGCTCCTTCGGATCGGCGGGGGTGTCGGCGATCAGGTCGCCATCGGTGTCCTTGAACCGCGGATCGAGGGCGTGGACCACGCCCCCCAGCGCCAGCAGCGCGGGCGCGGCGAGGGCCATGCGCCCCAGCCGGCGGCGGGTGAAGGGGAAGGCGTTCGAATCGGATGCTGTCACACGGGATCTCCCGGCGGGCCGCGCCGCCGTTTCCAGTGTGGCGCGGCGCACCGTCCGGTTTCAAGCGGCCTTTCCTGACAATCTCGTGGCAGGGGGGCCTGGGTCACACTGACAGGTCGAGCAGCGACCCTCGTGGCAACATG
Source organism: Acetobacteraceae bacterium (assembly GCA_043750075.1). GTDB lineage: Bacteria > Pseudomonadota > Alphaproteobacteria > Acetobacterales > Acetobacteraceae > Rhodopila. The sequence goes on from JAYVCG010000120.1 coordinate 4,627, forward strand.
CGGGACGGTTGACCCGCGGACTGCCCGGCGCCGTGCGGCGCGGCGCGCTGTGACGGCGCGGCCGGGGAGACCGGCGAGGACGCGCCTTGCGACGGGCTCACGGCCCGTATTCTGGACGCCCAATCGGGACCGGAAGCAAGGCCGGACAAAGAGGTGGGTGACAACATGGCGGGCATCCTGCGCCGGAAAACTGAAGAAAGCGTTAACGGGACGCGCGTTTTTCCCCCGCCGGGGCAATCCATGGAAGGTTTCCAAAGGCGAGCCTTTGGTGGGGTGTCGGGGCAAAGCCCTGACGGCTTTCCTTGAAGCCATTGCCCTGTCCCCCCAGCCCTGATGGCTGGAGCATGAGGCCACGGCTGAACCGGAATGGGATGCCGCCGCCAGGAAAAGCATCGGGACCGGGCGGCGCGTGAACGAAGGCTGTGTGCCCCCTGGCACAGAAACGCGGCCGCGTCCGGGCGGCAACCCGCCCTACCGGCGGTTGGGCGAGGGGGAGGAGGCGGCGATCACCTCCGGCTGGGACAATGGATTCTGGGAGGATCTGAAAGACCCGGTGCGCCGGGCTGGCTGGGGTGGCGAACTGAATACGTTCCCCGATCTGTATATCGCGTTCTGGCGCTGGTGCCTGTGGAAACTGTTCGAGAGCGAAGGCGCGCCAAGACGAGGCGTGGTCTGCCTGATCACCAACCGCACGTTTCTGGCGGGGCACCCGTACGCGGGCCTGCGGCAACGCTTCGACACGATCGACATCATCGACCTGCGTGGCGACAGCCGCGGCGCCCGGCCGGCGGGAATCGAGGCAGATGAGAATGTTTTCGCCATCCAGGCGGGTGTATGCATCCTGATCGCGCGGGCATCCGGGGATGTGGAACGGCCTGCTGGCCTGGAGGCGCGTGTGCGGTACGCGGATGTCTGGCGGCATGGGGCGTTCACCGCGCGGGATAAACTGGCGCTGCTGACAGCGGCCGAGCAGAATGAAGGGGCACTGTCATTCGTGGATATCGAGCGGCGAGGTCTGGAGGATTTTGCATCAGCGGCGTTTGGAGGATTGGATTGGCCGAGTCTGGCTGAATTGTTTCCATTTCGTAAGTCAGGCAGCAAGAGTCAGCGAGATCCCTTGGTTTACAGCCTCTCTCAACAGGCTGTTTTCCAGAAAATCAAAGCTTTTCTTGACGCCGATGAAGCCTCGGCATGGGAAATGTTCTTCCCGTCGTCCAATACCGACGACATGCGAACAAAAGCCGAAAAGCTTCGTTTCTCACGAGCGCGAGGAGAGGATATGGATGCGGAGAAAGTGACCGCTTATATCTACCGGCCATTTGATCGGCGGTATATCTATTCGAGCAGGAACCATGTCAGCCGATATGGTCCTGACCTGATTTCCGCCTGGGGCACCTCCAACAACGCCCTTTACGCCATGCCGTCGGGCACCGGCGCCGGCCCCGCGGTATGGGTCCATGGGCTATTGCCAGATTATCATGCATTTAGTGGGCGGGGCGGCTACGCCTTTCCCCTGTTCAACCGCGCCGCTGGCACGGATGCCCACAATTTGCATCCGGTCTTGTTGTCCCACCTGTCCGATGCCTATGGCCATCCCGTCGAGCCTGATCGGGTCTTCGATGTGATCGCCGCCCTGCTCTCCGCCACCAGTTACACAAGCCGTTTCGCCTGGGATCTGGAGGAAGCCTTTCCGCATGTCCCTTTCCCGGCCCAGGGTGAGGTTTTCGCTCAGGCCAGGATCGCCGGCGCGGAAATCCGCGCCCTGGAAACATTCTCGCGTACCGCGGCTGAGAATTTCCGCTCCGCGCGTCTTGCCGGACGGGCGACAGGTACAACCCTCAGCATGCCCGTCGTCGGCAGAATGTGGGAGGAAGGCACAAACGGCATCGGCGCCGTGCTGCTCCAGTCCGATGGGTCTCTGCGCCTGACAGGCGTGCCAGAGCGGGTATGGCGCTTCGCCGTCAGCGGCTATCGCGTGCTGTATCGCTGGCTGCACGCCCGCGATGAGGAGGTGCTGGATGCTGCCCTGCAACGCGCCATCCTGGATATCGTCTGGCGCATCGAGGAGCTATTGCACTGGTTCGATGCCGCCGATCCTCTTCTGGCTCAGGCAATCGCACGCCCGCTGACACGTCAGGAGCTTGGTCTTGGTCCCGCCGCGCCAGAACGGTTAGAATAGTCATCCCAGCATCAGGCGAATCGGATGGCCGATCTCTTCTCAAGCCAAGGCACTTTGTTCGACACGGTTCCCGATCATGCGCCTGGCAACCGGGAACAACGGGTCCGCGCGCGTCTTCTCGATCTTCTGGATACCGCCCGCGGTGCCGCGCGCATGCCGTGGGAGCGGCAGCGCGCCGAAGTGAACGAAATCTTGTTCCGTCAATCCTCCAATTGGCTGCCCGAAGAGGAGCGTGAGGCATTGCGCGCGGCCTTCGCGCGGGAAATGGCACGGCTGCGCGAAACTGGCTGATGGTGCGGTCAGACTTGGCAGTCTCTCAGCCTGGCGCTAAACCTCTCAGGATCGGTCGTACCCCCAACGGGAACGCGCCCGGAGGGAACGCGCCATGAGGAAACGGGCCGCATGATCAACAAAATCGTCCAGTCGATGGCTGACGCCATGGCGGGCATCAAGGACGGATCGACCGTGCTGCTCGCGGGTTTCGGCTCGGTGGGGCAGCCC
>JAYVCG010000121.1:0-4442 GCA_043750075.1 Acetobacteraceae bacterium
GTGCAGAGCAGCGGGATCGGAATGATCTCGCCTTTCGGCATCACCCGGTTGAGATTCTCGATCCATACCGGCACCAGTTCCACGTCCGGACGCGCCATGGCGATGCGGTGCAGGCCGGACCGGAATTGCAACAATTTCGCCTCGGTGGTGTTGCGGGTGCCCTCGGGGAAGAAGATCAGCGAGTCGCCGGCGTCCAGCGCCGCCACCATCAGGCCGACCGGATCGACCTCCCGCGTTTGCGCCGTGCGGTCGATCAGCACGGCGCGGAAGACCTTTTCGCCAATGAAACGGCGGAACCCGTCTTTCAGCCAGTAATCCGCCCCCGCCACCGGCCGCGTCATCCGCCGCATCGCCGCGGGCAGCACGGTCCACAGCAGCACGAAATCGCCATGACTGACATGGTTGGCGAAATAGACCCGCGAACGCGGTTCTGGCGGGCAGCCCACCCATTCACCGCGCACCCCGGTCACGAACCGCGCGAACAGGGTGATGAGCATGGCCACGAAACGTTCGATCACGGCGGACTCCGTTGCTGAGGCGGCACGGTCATCGAAGCCACACGGCCAGGACGAGCAAGACACATTGCGCGAGCAGCGCCGCCGCCTGACAGCGCGGCAGACGCAAGGCGCCCGCCATCCGCGCGGCGGCCGGACGGCCCGCTTTCGCCGCTGGCATCAACGCCAGCCGCACCAGCGCCCCATCCAGCGCCTCCCAGTCCGGATCGCCTTCCGCCGCGGCGAGGTCCTGGAACAGCGCCGTGTCGATCCCCGCCCGCATCGCGAACCAGAGTTCGATCAGTCCGGCCAGCAGCGCCGCCGCGCACAGCAGCATCGCGGGCCAGGCATCCTGTATCGTGCCCAACACGGCCAGGCCGATCAGGGACAGAACAGTGAGGGCGCGCGACAAACGGTCAATGCGCTCACCCTGGCGCAGCACGGCGGCGGTCACCGCCAGGGCGTGGCGCATTTGGGCGGCATCCGTGTTCATCGGCTGATCGCGGCGGCGGCGATGGCGGCGCGCGTAGTGTCCTTCAGCACTGCTCTTGGCCGCGCGGCGCGCACCACGCGCATCGCGGCCTCCATGTCCGCGGCGCGTCCGGTGGCCAGCAGCCAGGCGGTGACGCAGGCGGCGCTGCGCCCATAGCCCAACGCGCAGCACACCAGCACCGGGCCGGAGTCACACGCGGTTTCGATCAGGGCCACGGCCTGGCGTAATTGTTCCGGTGGCGGAGTAATCAGGTCCAGCATCGGCAGCGCGCGATACGCCACGGCGCCGCTCGCGCCCGGCAGTTCGGCGCACAGGTCAATGATCGTGACAAATGCGGACGCGGTGGCGCGCGAGGGGAAACGGCCCAGGGAAACGGGGGGGGCGATGAGGACGGTGAGCGGATCGTTCCGGGTCCAGAGACGGGAATTGATCCAGGCGCCCATGATGTACGGCGCCAGCAGCGCGCGCGCCGCGAGGGACATCCGCCCGTCCGCCGCTTTCTGGAACCCCGCCGCGCCGAACAGCGCGTAGTGAGCCGCGACCAGGACCAGCGACACCGCGGGCCAGAGCAGCCAGAGCGCGCCGCCGCCCATCCAGGCCGCGAGCGCGGCGCAGAGCGCGGCTCCGGCGGCGTAACGGACCGCCAGCCGCACCCGTGCCGGATCGGTGGTGATCCGCATCGTTCGCAGCGGGGACGGCCCTTGTTCCGGCCAGAGCCACAGGCAGAAGAACCCGAGCAACGCCCCGGTTGGCACGTCCACGAAATGATGCTGATACGTGGTGAGCACGGACACGCCGATCAGCGCGAACCAGGCGTGCAGTCCGCCTCTTGCCCAGTACGGCGCGTGGCGCGCGTAACGATCCCACAGGATGACCAGCAGCGCGATATGCAGCGAGGGCGCCTGATTGAACGGCTTGTCGAATTTCCCCAGCGCGTCGAACAGGAAGCCCGCCACCCCCTCCACCGCGGGCCGGGGAAAGGTGAAGGTCAGCGGGAACAGCAGGAAACAACTCACGGCGACGATCTGCGCGGTCAGCAGGCGGCGGGCATGGGTGTCCAGTTCGCGCCGCGCCGCGCACAGGAACAGCGACAGGCCGTACAGCACGTCGATCGACCAATAGGGGATGATGGTCCAGGGAATGAACGGAATGTTCCGCTCCCAGTCGAACACCACCGCGCCGACAGAGATGCTCTGGGCTGTGATCCAGGTGGCGGCGCCATAGCTCAGGAAGAAGAACGGCCCCAGGAACGCCAGCCAGCGCGCCGCGCGCGCCCAGGGACGCGCCATTGGCTGCTCCCCCGGCTGTTCCCCCGGCCACTCCCCCGGCCACTCTCCCTGGGCTTTTTCCGTCACGGCGCGATCCGTTCTGCCAAGGAAACGGTGAAGATGCCCCATTCATCAATTCGTTGCGTGATTTTCCGGAACCCCGCCGCCGCCACCAGTTGATCCATCTCCGCCTGCGCGCGGCGGCGCATGATCCAGGCCTGGCCTTGCCGGTGGCTGGTCAGCGCGCGGGCGATCAGTTCCAGTTGCGGATGCCACGGCTGCCCCGTGTAAACCAGATACCCCCTGGGCGGGATCGCCGCCGCCAGCCCCTCCAGCGAACGGCGGACCATGGCGTTGTCGGAGAACAGTTCGTACAATCCCGAAACAACCCCAAGAGTCGGGGACGGAATGGCACGGGCGAGGCTGTCGCGGTCGAAGGCATCGCCGCGGTCGAAACGGACGATATCCTGAAGCCCCTTTTCCGCGATCAGTTTCCGCCCGGCGGCGACGTTGAGATCGCTGTAATCGCGTAACAAGATTGAATCCGGTTTAATGTCCTCCAGGGATTCCAGCACATAGCGGCCATGGCCGGAAGCGATGTCCATCACGCGCACCGGCATGCCGGCGTCGCGCAGGCGGCGCATCGCCTCACGCAACAATTCCTCGACATTGAGCTTGCGCTGGCGGATACCGCGCCAGCCGATGGAATTGAGGTAGTTCGCGTCCATCGCCCGCCCCACCGGCCCCTTCCCCGCCGGCTGGTCACGATAGACATAATCGAGCGTCGAGCCGGAATCGAACCCCGTTTCATGCCCCAGACGCACGCCGTCCGACAGCATCCCGCCCAGTTTGAGGCCCATGCGCGTGGCGGCCCAGTACAGGCCGCGGGGAGAGGCCAGGGGCAGCGGGGAAGCCAGTTCGTCCGCCTCATCGCGCGTATACCCGGAACGATCCGCGTCCAGTAAGGAAGGCCTGTGCAAATCTTCCGCGAACCGCGCCAAAAGAAAAACCCGTATTTTCTCCACCGCCTGGGCGCGATCCTTCTCACCCAGTGTATCATGGAAGAAACCGGGGAGGACGTGGCGTTCCTTGACCGGCGTGCCCAGATTTTCGAAGAAACGATGCTGGGGAGCGTGATGCACCACCCAGTCGGCGCCGGAGATCAGCATTTGCGTCGGCACGGTGATGGCGCGGGCGTCGGCGACCACGCGTTTGGCGGTTTCATACAGCGCCAGCAGGATGTTCACCGCGATTGGCCGGGAAATCAGCGGATCGGCGCGGTAGGAGGCGATACGCTCCGGATCGTGGGTCAGGTATTGTGGTTTCACATACGAATTGACGAAGAACAGTCCCCGCAGTTTGTGCTGCAACGCCAGCCCGGCGCGGGCGAACGGCACATACAGCTTCACCTTGAACGCCGGGGAGGCCAGCACCATGCACCGGATCATCGGCGCGTAATCGTGCGCCCATGTGGCGATCAGAACGGCGCCGACGCTCTGAGCGATGACGGCGATGTCCCCGGTGGCGATGCCGTGGGTGGCGGCGATGTGATCGATGAAGGTTTGCACGTCGCGCACGGAAGTGCCAAGGCTGGGGCTGAAGCCGCGCTGTCCTGGGGATTTGCCGTGGCCGCGGGCGTCCCAGGCGAGCACGGCGAAGTCCGGCAGATTGAGTTCATCGGCCAGGTGGGCCATGCGCCCGCCGTGCTCATGGCCGCGGTGGAACAGCACGATGGCGCCGCGCGGCATGGCGGTGGCGGCGGGCCAGTAACGGTAGAACAAATCGACGGCGTCATGAGTGCGAAACGCATGTTCTTCGACGGGACGCACGGGCATCTCCTATGGGGCCACGGAAAGGGCGGCTTCGCGCAGGCCGGCACGCACCCGGTTCACGATCGTCACCAGCAACAGCACGGCGGCCACGGTCATCACATGGCCCAGCCAATAGGGCAGAACGCCGCCGATGCCAATCCAAAAGCCGAGCGTTCCGGCCAGCAGGGCGCGGTCGCTTTTGCCCAACGGCCCGTCATAGCGGCGGGAGGCGCCGATGGACGGGCCGAGGACGCCCGCGAATTCAGTGAGCAGCGCGAGCACGATGACGAGAAACGTGGGGAACACGCCGAACGGCGCCAGCAGCGCGAAGGGCGCGTACAGCGCCGCGTCGGACACCACATCGCCGAGTTCGTTG
>JAYVCG010000122.1:0-2891 GCA_043750075.1 Acetobacteraceae bacterium
TCCGCCGGCGTCACGCGGAACAGGCCGATCCGTTCGGCGATCTCCGTCAGCACCGACAGGGCCAGCCACAGCGCGAGGCCGAGGCCGAACACCGCCAGCACCGGCCCGCCATGCAGCCACCAGAACAGGAACAGCAGCACCAGCGCGGTGATCAGGGCGGCAGCCCACAGGCGTTGCAGCGCGCCCCACAGATCGCCGCGCTTCCAGGCCAGCAGCGGGCCGATGCCCACCGCCAGCACCAGCGGCACCATCATCGGCACGAAGGTGGCGTTGAAGAAGGGAAACCCAACCGACAGCTTCGGTCCGCCCATCGCGTCGGAGAACAACGGATACAGCGTGCCCAGGAAGACGGTGGCGCAGCCGCAGGTGAGCAGCAGGTTGTTGAGCACCAGCGCGCCCTCCCGCGACAACGGCGCGAACAATCCGCCACCTTTCAGCGACGGCGCGCGGATCGCGTACAGCGTCAGCGAACCGCCGATGGCGACGATCAGCAGGGCAAGGATGAAGGTGCCCCGCGCCGGATCGGTGGCGAAGGCATGCACCGAGGTCAGCACGCCGGACCGCACCAGGAACGTGCCCATCAGCGACAGGGAAAACGTCAGGATCGCCAGCAGGATGGTCCAGGATTTCAGCGTATCGCGTTTCTCGACGACAATGGAGGAATGGATCAGCGCCGTCCCCGCGAGCCAGGGCATCAGCGAGGCGTTCTCCACCGGGTCCCAGAACCACCAGCCGCCCCAGCCCAACGTGTAGTACGCCCACCACGAGCCCATGGCGATGCCGACCGTCAGCGCGCACCACGAGGCCAGCGTCCACGGCCTGACCCAGCGCGCCCAGGCGGGATCGACGCGGCCTTCGATGAGGGCGGCGATGGCGAAGGAGAAGGCGACCGAGAACCCGACATAGCCGAGGTAGAGGAACGGCGGATGGAACGCGAGGCCGGGGTCTTGCAGTACCGGGTTGAGGCCTCGCCCGTTCAGCGCGGGGGGCAGGACGCGCAGGAACGGGTTGGAGGTGAACAGGATGAACAGCAGGAAACCCACCGCGATCAGGCCCTGGATGGCCAGCACGCGCGCCCTCAGCACGGGCGGCAGATTATCGCCGCACACCGCCACCGCGGCGGCGCAGAACGACAGCATGAACACCCACAGGATCATGGAGCCTTCGTGATTGCTCCACACGCCGCTGATTTTGTACAGCAGCGGTTTGTCGGTATGGCTGTTCTGGATGACGTTGATCACCGAGAAATCCGAGGTGACATAGGCGTGCATCAACGCCGCCATCGCCAGCAGGATCAGCAGGAACACGGTGACGGCGGCGGGTTGCGCCACGCGCATCCAGGCCGCGTTCCGGCGCGCGGCGCCCGCCAGTGGCAGGGTGCCCTGCGCGAGGGCTACGAACAGCGCCAGGATCAGCGCGAAATGGCCGAGTTCGATGATCATGGGGTCGCCTTGTTCATTGCCGCGCGCCGGTGCTTTCCGGAGGACCGGCCGGACCTCGCGGCACGCACCGCTTATTCACTGAGGACGCGGAGAGACAAGAATTACGGTTTCCTCAACTCTCCGCGTCCTTGGCGTGCTCCGCGTCCTCAGTGAATAAGCGGGGGATACCACCGGCACGGCCCCATCAAAAGCCGCCCCTCACGCCGCGCGCCGCCGCTCCAGCGGCACGATCCGCAGCAGCGCCTCCGTCAGCGCGTCCATCATCGCGTCCGTGTGCAGCGGGCCGGGGGTGAAGCGCAGCCGTTCCTCCCCGCGCGGTACGGTCGGATAGTTGATCGGGGTCGCGTACATCGAGAACTCGGACAGCAGCCGCTGGCTGACCTCGGTGCACAGCGCCGCATCCCCGACATGCAGCGGCACGATATGGCTGGACGAGGCGATGCGCGGCAGCCCGGCGCGGTCGAAGCGCTGTTTCAACGCCTCCGCCCGTTCAAACAATTTGGCCCGGCGCGCGTGGTCCTGGCGCACATGCCGCACGCTGGCCAGCGCGGCGGCGGCGGTCATCGGCGGCAGCGAGGTGGTGAAGATGAACCCCGGCGCCGTCGAGCGAATGAAGTCGATCACGCCGGCATCGCCGGTGATGTAGCCGCCATGGCAGCCGAACGCCTTGGCCAGCGTGCCCTCGATGATATCGACACGGTGCGCCACGCCATCACGCTCGCTGACGCCGCCGCCATTGGGGCCGTACATGCCGACCGCGTGGACCTCATCGAGGTAGGTCATCGCGTCATGCCGGGCGGCGAGGTCGCAGATCGCGCCAATGGGCGCGATGTCGGCGTCCATGGAATAGACAGACTCGAAGGCGATCAGCTTCGGCGCGGCGGGCGGGGCGGCGTCCAGCAACGCCTCCAGATGCGCCACGTCGTTGTGCCGGTAGATATGGCACACGGCGCGCGAGCCCTTGATCCCCGCGATCATCGACGCATGATTCTTCGCGTCGGAGAACACATGCCACCGCTCGTCCGGACCATGCGGCGTGCTGTTCAGAATGGTGGACAGCGCCGCCTGGTTGGACACGAAGCCCGAGGTGAACAGCAACCCCGCCTGTTTGCCGTGCAGCGAGGCCAATTCCGCCTCCAGCGCGTCATGCACGGGGCTGGTGCCGCTGATGTTGCGCGTGCCGCCGGCACCCGCCCCCATCTCCCGTGCCGCGGCGCACGCCGCCTCGACCAGCACGGGATGCCCGCCCATGGCCATGTAATCGTTCGAGGACCACACCAGCACCCGTGAGCCATCCGGCCGCGTGTACCAGGGAAAATCCGCCGCCCTTTTCCGCAGCGGCGTGAAAACGCGATACCGCCCCTGGGCCCGGATGTCGTCCAGGACTTTCTGGCAGTGGGCGTGAAAAGCGTTCATGGGCGGGCGCCTTTTCGCGGCAGGAGGCGGGGG
>JAYVCG010000123.1:0-7164 GCA_043750075.1 Acetobacteraceae bacterium
GCTGGCGGGCACCGCGTCACTGCCGTACGGCGCGTATCATTTCGGGCATGTGCAACTGTACTACGTCGTATCGAACATGGTCGCGGTGCCGCTGACCGCTTTCTGGGTCATGCCCGCGGGCATGATCGCGCTGGTGTTGATGCCGTTGGGCCTGGAATGGCTCGTGCTGGTCCCGATGGGCTGGGGGGCGGAGCTGATCATCGCCGTCGCGCGCATCACCGCCGATCTGCCCGCCGCGACGCTGGCGGTGCCGCACATGCCGGCCTGGGGCCTGGCGGTGCTGTCGATCGGCATCGCCTGGCTGGGCATCTGGCAATCCTGGATCCGCTGCCTGGGAGTGCTGGCGATCGTGGCGGGAATCGCCTCCCCGGTGTTCGACCGGCCACCCGACATCATGATGTCGGGGGACGCGCGCCTGATCGGGCTGCGCACGGAACAGGGCGTGTTTCTCCAGGAAGCCAAGGGCGCCTCACGCTTCACCCGCGACGCCTGGTTCGTCCGCTGGTACGTCCACACCACCGAACCCCTGCCGCCCGAGGGATGGGCCGCCAAGGGCGCGATCACCTGCGTGAAGGATGTCTGCGTCTTCCGCCCGCGCCCAGGCGACATGGCGGCCCTGCTGGTGCGCGGTCCCACCAAACCCAAGGGTTGCGGCGGCGCTGCGGTGGTGGTGTCCGCCGATCCCGTACGCGGCGCCTGCGCCTGGCCTCCGCCGCCCTCCGTCGATCGCTTCACCGTCTGGAAAAACGGCGCCGTCGCCATCTGGCTCGAACCCCTGGGCGCCCGCGTGCTGACCGACCGCGAGAACCGCGGCACGCGCCCCTGGGTGCCGCCACCGCCCACACCCAAACCGCGGGCGGTGTCGCCGTTGCCGCTGGCGGCGCTGGACCGGTGAGTCCCCCTCACCATCATGGCCCGGCCTGACCGGGCCATCCGTCCAGGCACGGTGCCGCGAAAGAGCCTCCGGTCGAGCCGGGAGATAACAGCAGACCAGGGATGCCGGTTGGCCCGAAGACGGTTAGCCAGGGGAGACGTTCAGTACCGCCGCAGCAATCCCACCAGCCGTCCTTGCACCTTCACCTTGTCCGCTGGCAGGATTTGCGGCTTGTACGCCTGGTTGCACGGTTCCAGCGCCGTCGAGTTGCCGCGGCGGCGGATGCGTTTCAGCGTGACTTCCGTGTCATCGATCAGGGCCACGACGATCTGGCCGTTATCCGCCACGTCGCCTTTGCGGATCAGCACCGTGTCGCCATCGAAGATGCCCGCGTCGATCATCGAATCCCCGGCGACCTCCAGCGCGTAGTGATCGCCCGCGCCCAAAAGGGAGGCAGGCACGTCGATCATGGTGTTGCCATCCCGCAAAGCCTCGATCGGCAGGCCGGCGGCGATGCGGCCATACAAGGGCAGCTTCACCGAGGTCGCGTCGTTGGCCGCGCGCACCGCCTGAATCCGCGCCGTGAAATCGCCCTTGATGACGTTCGGGATGAATTTGGGGATTTCGTCGATGTCGTCCTCATGCTCCGCGTCCGGCACGCTTTCCGGTCTGGGCGCCATGTTGTCGGGCAGGCGCAGCACTTCCAGCGCGCGGGCGCGGTGGTGGCGGCGGCCAAGATAGCTTCGTTCCTCCAGCGCCGAGATCAGCCGGTGGATACCGGATTTGGATTTCAGGCGCAGGGCTTCCTTCATCTCCTCGAAACTCGGAGAATAGCCGGTGCGTTTAAGATATGAGTCGATGAAGATCAGCAATTCATATTGTTTACGGGTCAGCATGGCATTTCATTCCCTGCGTGGGATAGTCCAGGCCGCACGGAACAAACCGGCAACCTGAAAAGCGTTCTATGTTGGTTCCCGCGACCCCGTCAAGCAGCTTCGTGGATGAAACAGGCACATAAACGGAATCATCCGGTGGTTCAATGAAAAAAAGCTATTAATAAGATATTAATCCTTTTAACCATTGTGGATTTTGCTGATGGTCCATGCGGAAGGACCATGGGAATCGGGGAGCCACGGTGCGCCGCCCAGGAACCCCGCGCCATGGCCCCTGGGGAGGCTTTGCCTCCTGGCCCCTCCACCACAAGCGATGGCCCTTGGAACCCACCCATTATCCTTTATGGAGGGGAACCAGGGGCCCGGCCCGTCATGCGAAGCATGGCAAAGGCATGACGCGGGGTTTCGGAGCAGCGCCCCATGCTTACTTTCAGGCCCCATGCTTACTTTCAGATGGCGGGAGACAACCATGAACATCACCATCCTTGGCGGCGGCGGCTTCCTCGGCCAGCGCATCGCCAGGCTACTGGCCCGTGAAGGCGCCCTTGGCGGGCACACCATCGCCAGTCTGATCCTGTTCGACCTCCACACGCCCCCGCCGCCGCCGAACGCCCCCTTCCCCGTCACCACCCTGGCTGGCGACATCGTCACCCTTCCCGAAGCCGCCATCCCCCCAGGCACCGGTATCATTTTCCACCTCGCCGCGATCGTCAGCGCACAGGCCGAGGCGGATTATGACCTCGGCCGCCGGGTCAACCTGCGCGGCGCCGACGCCGTGGTGGACGCCTGCCGGCGCCTCATCCAAAGCGGCGGCAAACCCCCGCGTGTCATCTTCACCAGTTCGGTCGCCAGCTTCAGCGGCGGACAAACCGCGATCCTCGCCGACGACGCCCGCCAGATCCCCGCCAACTCCTACGGCGCGCAAAAAGCGGCGGCGGAACTGATCCTCGCCGACGCCTGCCGCCGCGGCTTCATGGACACGGTCTCGATCCGCCTGCCCACGGTCATCGTCCGGCCCGGACGGCCCAACAAGGCCGCCAGTTCCTTCTTCTCCGCCATCCTCCGCGAACCCCTCCTGGGCCTCGAAACCGAACTGCCGGTGCCCGAGACCTTCGCCGCCTGGGTTTGCGAACCCCGCGCCGCCACCGCCTGGCTGCTGCACGCCGCCGCGATGGACACCGCCGGCCTCGGCCTCAACCGCGGCATCAATCCGCCCGGCATCAGCGTCACGATCGCCCAGTTGCTGGCGGGCCTGGACACCGTGAAACCCGGCGCCTCCGCCTTGGTGAAACGCGCGCCCGATCCGGCGGTCGAGGCCATCGTCGGACCCTGGCCCGCCGCGTTCATTCCCACCCGCGCGACACACCTCGGCTTCGCGCCGCACGGGTCCATCGTCGATCTGATCCGCGCCTTCATCGAGGACGACCTCGACGCCACCCGCGCCGATCGCGGCCCGTGATGCCGGGACACATGACCAAGGCGGCATGTCCCGCCGGGGAAAAGAGGATGGGTCAACCTGATCGGTGATACCCCGTTCACACAAAAATCCGTGCGGCGAGGACAAGGACCAGGCTTCGCCACCGTCCTGGAGGAGAGACACATTTTTCTGGAAGATGATGAACACGGATGAAGGCCGGAGGGTGGGCAGGACGGAAAATCGCTTGTGACATGGCCCTGCCCTGACCGCCCCTTCCAGCATCCACCCTTCATCCGTGTTCATCATCTTCAAAAAAATGTGTCTCTCACCCATGCCAGCGGTGAGAGCTACCTCCCCGCCCGGCTTCACGGATTTTCGCGCGGCATCCCGTGTTTTCCGTGTCCAAAAAGCTCTCCGCTTCCTGCGACATCGCCTCCCGCCATCTTTTCACCGTGATCGGCGCGAATCATTGGCCTGCCCCATTGATCGGGCCAGCTCCAGGTTCCAATAAGGGGCGCTGTGTTTTCCTCGCTCCATGGGACGTCGCACATGCCGGCCACGCCTGGAGATTCCGCCACCACCGGCACCCCCCGGCGCGGGAGAGGCATGTTCAGGGCCAGGACCACCACCCCCCAAGGCACGGCCAAACGGCATCGCAGACCCATCGGATCGGTCTTGTCGCACGCGCCGCAGGTGCTGCGCGCCATGGTCCGCGCCGATGAGATCTGGCTGCTGGTGCTGGCCGCGCTGATCGGCGTCGCGGCGGGGGTTTCGGTCTGGCTGATCTCGGTCGTGGCGCAACTGCTGCACGAAATCCTGTTCAACATCGGTCACGACCAGCGCCTCAGCGCCATGGACCGGCTCAACCCCATCCTCACCGTCGCCGTCCCCGTACTGGGCGGCATCGTCCTTGGCCTCGTCACCCTCGGCATCGCGCGCCTCTACACCCGCCGCACGGTCGATCCGATAGAGGCGAACGCGCTGTTCGGCGGGCGGATGTCGTTCACCGGCAGCCTCGTCGTGGTGTTGCAAACCATCATCTCCAACGGCGTCGGCGCCTCGATCGGGCTGGAGGCGGCGTATACCCAGATCGGCTCCGCCCTCGCCTCCCGCGCCGGGCACGCCTTCCGGGTGCGGCGCAACGACATGCGCCTGCTGGTCGGCTGCGGCGCGGCGGCGGCGATCTCCGGCGCCTTTAACGCGCCGCTGACCGGGGCCTTCTATGCGTTCGAACTGGTTATCGGCACCTATGCCATCGGCACCTTCGGCCCCGTCGCCATCGCCGCCCTCGTCTCGCGCGCCGTCGCCCAAAGTCTGGGCGGCGAGTTGTTCGAACTCCGCCTGCTTCCCGCCGAGATCATGCCGCTCGACTACATTCCCATCCTCGCCCTGGGCATGTTGTGCGCGCTTCTGGGCATCACGATCATGCGCGGCGTGACCCTCACCGAGGGATTGTTCCGCCATCTGCGCCTGCCCGTCTGGATGCGCCCGGCGTTCGGCGGGCTGGTGGTGGGGCTGCTGGCGCTCTACACCCCCGCCGTTTTGTCTTCTGGCCATGGCGCGCTGGGTGTGGCGATCAACGCCGAATACACGCTGACTTATTTGCTGCTGCTGGTGGGACTGAAAGCCATCGCCTCGGCGGTCTCGATCGGCTCGGGCTTCCGGGGCGGGCTGTTCTTCGCCTCCCTGTTCCTCGGCGCCCTGTTGGGCAAGGCTTTCGCGCTCGTCGTCGGCGGGCTGAGCCCGGCGCACATGATCTCGCCGACCATCTGCGCGCTGGTGGGCATGAGCGGGCTGGCCGTGGCGATCGTCGGCGGGCCGCTGACCATGGGCTTCCTGGCGCTGGAATCGACCGGCAGCCTGCCGATGACGGTGGCGGTGCTGGTGGCCTGCGTCGTCTCGGCGGTCACGGTGCGGCGCACCTTCGGGTATTCCTTCGCCACCTGGCGCTTCCACCTGCGCGGCGAGTCGATCCGCAGCGCCGTCGATATCGGCTGGATGCGCAACCTCACCGTCGAGCGCATGATGCGGCGCGAGGTCCGCACGATCCACCACGACATGCACCTGCCCGACTTCAAGCACGATTTCGCGTTGGGCTCGGAACAGCGCGTCGTGGTGCTGGACGACGAGGAACGTTACGTCGGCATCGTCCAGGTCGCCGAAGTCCACGCCGACGCCCATGATGAGCATGTCGTCGGCGACCTGCTGCACCATGGCGACACGGTGCTGCTGCCGAAGATGACCATCAAGGAAGCCATCGCCATGTTCGAGAACGCCGAAAGCGATGCCCTGGTCGTCGTGGACGGGCCAGAAACGCGGCACGTCATCGGCCTGCTGACCGAACAGCACGCGCTGCGCCGCTACACCGAGGAACTCGACCGGCGGCGGCGGGAATTGTCGGGGGAATGAGACCAACTGACCAAACCGCTGACTGTAATCCGTGTTATTGTTTGCCTTTTGGTGCCATGGTCAGGGAAATCCCGTCAAAAGGGCGGCGTGTGTCACTCTTGAAGCGGCTGGGTATGGGCCGTTGAAAGCGAAGATCACTGTTCCGCCCCTTTCAGCCACTCGGTCACATCCATCCGCCGCCACACGACCAGCCCAGGGGCGGCGATGCCCGTGGGAACCAATGTCATCAGCACATCAATCCAGACCCGGCCATCGGCGGTGCGGGTCAGAGCAGACGCGGCGCCCGGAAACCAGGTGGACAAGGCGTTGGCGGGCTTGCCCGTGAGGAGGGACGCATGGGCGAAGCGCGTCACTGGCAAGGGTAGCGCCGTGCGCCGCCCGGCGCGGAACGATCCCAGTTCGGAATCGAACCCCACCTCCCGTTGACCCACGCGCGTGCTGTGGAACACCAGCGGCAGCGCCCTGTCTCCGTCCAGCGTGAGGCCGGGCGCGTAGGACCAGCCGGAACCGCGGGACAGGTCGGGCTCGCGCAGCGACACGGGCGCTTGCCAGTCGCCGCCCGGCGGCCGCCATGCGTAATAGCCCCGGTCATTGCCATAGATTCGGCTGACCGCCGTGCCGTGCCAGGTGGCGTGCATCCCGCCGGTCCGGTCCTCCAGCACGCGCACCCAGTCGCTCAGCACATCCTCGGACGCGTCGGTGGAGGCAGCCCATTCGCGGCGGCCATCCACCGGGCCCGGCAGCGTTTCCCAGGCCCCCGCGCCGATCCGGCGGGCGAGGCGGATCGTCCAGTAGCCGCCAGACCCTTTCTGCTCGGAATAATGCGGCGCATCCTTGACGATCACACTGGCCGAGGCCAGGGGACGGCCCATGCTGTCGAGCCCCAGTGACGCGGTCTTCACCCGATGCACCGTGCCGAACGGCACGGTTTCCGTGATCCAGGTCCGCCCGCCATCGCCCGATGCCGTGTAAACGCCGCCCGGCGTGAGGATATGCACGCCGCGCGCGTCCGCCGCGATCGACGCCCCCGTGTCCCGCCCCGGACTGGGCGCCCTGGTGTCGATTTCATCAGACCAGCGCCACGCTTCTCCCTCGCGCGTCAGGGAGCGGTAGCGCGCGGTGCCATCGGCCTGCCATGTGAAGTGAACCGTGTTCCCCACGCTGGTCAGCGCGGGCACCGCCGTCCAGTTCCCCTTGTGCGGCGCCAGATCGAGGATGTCCGTGTCGAGGCTGACGCTTCCGTCCGGCAGCACGCGCGCGCGGCGGTACAGCGCGCCCTCGCTCAGCGAACGCCCGGAATCGCCCCAGACCATGTGGACGAAGCCGCTCGCGTCCCGCGCGATGTGCGTCGTGTTGTTGCCCGCCGTCGCGTTGGTGCTGCCGCTGAGGCCGATCGGGACCATGCCATGGGGCAACACATACAGAGCGGCCTCCCGCCGCGCCGCCGGAGGATCGCGCGGCGCCGTACCCCACGCCGCCAGGATCACCCGCCAAATCCCGGGACCCACCCGGTCCCTGGGCAAGATCATGGTCACGCGATGGCCGTCCGCCCGCACGGTGGCGGTCAGTTG